>JASLOY010000343.1 GCA_030745255.1 Vicinamibacterales bacterium | reverse complement strand
ACCGGCAGCCGAAAGATGCGCACGTTGCGTCCGATCAGGCTGTCGATGACACGATTGGAGAGCTCGCTGAGCACGCTGCCCTCGAGCACGATGCTGTGCTCGATCTCCGAGCCTCGGATCTCGACATCGTTCATGATCGAGGTGAACGGTCCGACGTAGGCCTGCTCGATCTTGGCGTCGGCGCCGATGATGACAGGTCCCCGTACTACCGAACCGACGATCTGCGCGCCGGGTTCCACGACCACCTTGCCCTCCACACTGGACTCGGCGTCCACGGTGCCGTCGACTCGCCGGTCGAACGTGTCCAGGATCAAGCGGTTCGCTTCCAGCATGTCATCCAGCTTGCCCGTGTCCTTCCACCAGCCGTCCACGAGATGCGGGCGCACGACACAGCCGCGGTCGATCAGATGCTGGATGGCGTCGGTGATCTCCAGCTCGTTCCGGGCGCTGGGGGTGATCTGTTTGACCGACTCGAAGATTTCTGGTCCGAACATGTAGACGCCCACCAGGGCCAGATCGCTCTTTGGCTCTTTTGGCTTCTCGACCAGTCGCAGGACCTTGCCGT
Source organism: Vicinamibacterales bacterium (assembly GCA_030745255.1). Taxonomy (GTDB): domain Bacteria; phylum Acidobacteriota; class Vicinamibacteria; order Vicinamibacterales; family UBA8438; genus NP936. The sequence continues at coordinate 4,157 of JASLOY010000343.1, read as the reverse complement.
CGGCGAGCTCGGCGACGCCGAACATCTGGGGGTCCGGCACCCGCGTCAGGAGAATCTGCGCCGCCGGCCTGGCGCGCTCGAACTCCTCGACGAATGGAGTGATGCCTTTCTTCAACAGGTTGTCGCCCAGATACATGACGAACGGCTCGTTTCCCAGAAACGGCTCGCTGATCAGCACGGCGTGGGCGAGCCCGCACGGGGCGTCCTGCTCGATGTAGGTGACCGCGACGTCCCACCGCGATCCGTCGCCGACGGCGGCGCGGATCTCGTCGCCGGTATCGCCGACGACGATGCCGATGTCCCGGACGCCAGCGCTCGCCAGCGCCTCGATGCCGTAGAACAGCACCGGCTTGTTGGCGACCGGCACGAGCTGTTTCGCGCGCGTGTAGGTCAGCGGCCGCAACCGACTGCCTTTGCCGCCGCTGAGAACGAGGCCCTTCATCTAGACTCCTTGAGTGGTGCGAATCGGGATTGAAGAGTCAATTCTTGTTCGCGTTTCCTGTGCTCGTGCCGCTCAGGGAGTCTAGCAGCCCGTGGTGAAACCCCGCGTTGCACCGAGAAGGGCGCTGCGCCCGGCTGACCAGGCGCGCCGAGGGAGAATACCGGCCTGTATTCGACCGAGAAGCAACGCCGGCAGCCGGGATGCAGCGCCATTCGAATGCAGCGGGGCTTTTTCCACGGGCTGCTAGCCCCCCGCGCAGCGGGGCCATTGGAATAGTAGCCTAGCGAGGCGGGAGCCGACCGCATCTGGGTGGTCTGAGGCGGAGCCTCGCTAGAACTCACCGGCTCCTGTTCCCACGCCGAACGCGCCCAGCATATTGGAGAAGGTGCCGAGTCCGGCCAGCGTGAAGGTGAGATTGAAGCGGCGATCCTGGTCGACGCGCGCCCGGGAGCCGAGTCCCTCGAGATTGAACGCTTGATACTCGAGGCTGATGCCGCAGCACTGCGCATTGTAGTAGGCGACCAGCCGCTGCTGCAGGAGTCGGCCGCGCTGGATGTCGAAGTTGAACTGGTAGACCCCACCCAACCGGTTGTCCCGTGTGCGCAGGTTCGTGAACGAGTTCAGGTAGTGGTCGAGATTGTCAGTGTTGTCGAAACCGGACAGTCCCTCGATGAAATACCGCTGGCTCCAGCCGGCGGTCTGGTCCAACCAGCCTCCGACCTGAATTCTGGCATCCGCGCTCATGGTGCGCAGCGCCCAGAATTGCGTGTCGTACTCGGCGCGCAGCGTGCCGGACAGGTCACTGGTGAGATTCGCCCGCGCGATTATCGACACCGGTGAGAAGTTGCTCGGCGGCGTGCCTTGAAAGCTGGTCTGGAACTGTCGGTCGAACTGGGCGGCGTTCTCGTCGGTGTAGTAGCTCTGTTCGACCGAGACCGTGAGGATCTCCTGCGCCACCGAAGGTCCCGCTCCGGTGGCGCGGCGGGCGTAGAGGCGGTTGTTCAACCCGTAGCTGAACTGCGTGACGTTGCCGACGATCGAGTCGGTGCCCTCGAGTTGCACAATCTGATCGAAATTGTCGATCGCCGTGACCCGCCGCAGGTTGACCCACGGCTCGATCACATGCTTCATCCGCTCCGAGTAGCTGCTGTCGGGCGTGTCCCAGACTTTGACGAACACCGGGCCCGTGATCTGGCTCTGCATGTCCACGAATGACCGGGAGATGCCGTTGTCCACCTGCCCCTCGATGTCGTCGATGCTCTCGGTCCAGTACGTCTGACGCCAGCCGACAGACGAGTTCAGCGTGAGAAACGGCCACCGCGTAAAGGGCACACGAATCATCGGGTTCAGATCGATCCGTCCGAGACCGGTCTCGATCTCTTGATCGACGAACCGGGTGCTGCGCAGCAGGTTCGCATATTCGCTCGTGAAGCCGAGATAGACCGGCGAGCCGAAGATCGACCGCTCGGCCTGGTCAAACGACACCCGGGGCCCCGTCCCGTACACAGTCGACTCCGTGCCTCCGAAAAAGGTCTCGCTGAAGTCGCCGGTGCCGCTGAGCGTGTAGGCGCCCCAGGAGCCGGTCACATTGCCACCCAGCGTCCGGGACGAGTTGGACGCGTCGAAGATGTTGGTCTGAAAGGTCTGTTGGACCGTTACGTTCGAGAAGTAGTCGACCTGCCCGCGGGCGGTCAGTGCGTCCGAGATGCGGTGCCGCGCGTTGCCGCGGAGATCGAAGCTGCGTCGGCCCGGGATCGTCGTCTCGGTGCCTGCACCGAACCGGTCGAACAACGCCGTTTCGCGCTCGTTGAGGAAATAGGTTCGCGCGTTGCCCTGCGACCCCGGGCCGGCTACGTAGCGGTACTCGCTGCCGAGCCCCTGACCGGTCGATGAAAACCAATCGTGAAAGAACGTCGCGTCATGACTGCGGTTGAGCGCCCAGAAGAAGGCGTTGCTGATCGACTGCCCGCGGATGGTCGAGGCGCCGTAGGTCGGCATGAGGACCCCCGTTGCCCGACCATCCCCCTGGATCGGGAAATACATGCCTGGCAGATAGAACAGCGGGACACCCTTGACCGTGAGCACCGCGTTGCGCAGCAGCGCGTACTCGTCGAGGTTGATGGTCGCCGAGCTGACCTTGACTTCCCAGCGGGGCGTCGGCTGGACACACGACGTGAACGCGCCGTTGGTCAGTCGATAGGTGCGCGGGCCGAGCTTCTCGATCTGCTCGCCCCAGAACTCCATCGCCGGCTCCTGGGTGCCGAACATGCTGCGCTCGACATCTTCGGTCAGCTCGGTCGAACCGAACGCGTTGTAGAACACGCCGGTCAACCCGTCGATGTCGAACTCGACACGATCGGCCGCCACTCGGCTGCCTTCCGCGGTGAACACGACGCTGCCCGTTGCGACCAGCCTGGACTCGTCGGTGAAGAAGTCCACCTGGTCGGCGTGGAACTCCCACGCCCCGCCCGTGTCGGTCAGCTGCACCGAGCCGGTCAGCCGAAGTTGGTTGGGAGGAATAAACTCGAAATTGAATTGCCGCGAATCGATATTGTCGGGCAGGTTTTGGGCGTTCGCTGCGCTCACCGTCAGGGCGATGACGAGGAACCCGGTCAGGATTAGGCGATTCATCCGACAGGCGGGGGTGTGTTTCTGGGCGTCGGCGCGACGATTGATGCGAGAACCTTCGAAGAATATCACTTTGCCTGCTCGATCGCCGAGAGCACGTCACCGACCAGGAAGATCGAACCGGTCACGCATACGGTTTGCGACCCGACCCAGGCCGTCTCAATCGCACGCCAGGGGGTTCGCTCGACGGTGACCGGAGTCGACCCGGCGCGCCGCCGAACCCGTTCGGCCAGCGCGTCTGCCCGGACCGCCCGCGGGGTGTCTGGTGCTGTGCAGACAAATCTGGTGGCGCATCCCCCGAGCGCGGCGACGATGCCCTCGATATCCTTGTCGTCCATTGCGCCGAAGACAATCGGGAGCCCGGCCGGACAAGTTGCTTGTAGGTAGGACGCCAGCGCGGTCGCCGCGGCCGGATTGTGTGCTGCGTCGAGCAGGATCGCGCCACGATCGCCGACCTGCACGAGCTCAAGGCGGCCCGGCCAGACGACCCCGGTGAGCCCGGTGACAGTGGCATCGACGCCGACCGGCACCCCCATGTCGGCCAGCGCCTCGAGAAGGCGGATCGCCCCGATCGCGTTCGATACCTGATGAGCTCCGGCCAGTCCGAGCCTGAATGATGGATAGGCGTGCCGGGGTGTGGTCACCTGAATCTCCGGGTGGTCCCCGCGTGAGGCGACATGCACCGAGCTGCCGTCGTCCGAGCGCACAAGCCTGGCTCCCTGTCGCCGACAGACCTCCTCGAACAGCGTCACGATCGCTGGCGTCGTCTCTGTCGTCACGACGACCATGCCGGGCTTGATGACGCCGGCCTTCTCGGCCGCGATTGCTTCGACCGTGTCGCCGAGCTGCTGCCGATGCTCCAATCCGATCGGGGTGATGACGCCGGCGATCGGCGTCACGATGTTCGTCGCGTCGAACTGCCCGCCCAGGCCCACTTCCAGCAGCGCCAACTCCACGTGCGCCCGACGAAACCACGACAGCGCGATCGCCGTGGTGGCCTCGAAGAAGGTCGGCGGCTGCAGGAGTTGCCCGTCGGTCAGCAACTGGTCGACCTGTTCGTGCAGCTGCGCCGCTTCGCGCCGCAGCG
>JASLOY010000342.1 GCA_030745255.1 Vicinamibacterales bacterium | reverse complement strand
ATCCCGTCTCTCCCGGATCAGGATAGAAGGCTGGCGCCAGAGGCGCCCTCGAGCCATCTTCTGACTTCTACCTTCTGACTTCTGACTTCAATCATCAGATGTCAGAGAGATAACGGCTCCATCACCTCGGTCGCGTGGCCCGTGCTGTCGACGAAGCTGTCGAGATGTACACCGACGTCGTCAAGCAACGCGAGGTGCAGGTTCGCCAGCGGCGTCAGCGTGTCGTATTTGACGTGGCGCCCGCCCCACTTCTTGTCGGCGCCGCCGCGCGCGACGATGATCGGCAGGTTTCGGTGATCGTGCACGTCCGGGTTGCCCATTCCGCTGCCCAGCAGGTAGGTCGAATGGTCGAGCAGCGAGCCGTCGCCGTCTGCGGTCGATTTCAGCCGGTCGACCATGTAGGCGAAGAGCGAGACGTGATAGGCGTTAATCTTCGCCAGCTTGGCCAGTTTCTCCGGGTCGTTGACGTGGTGCGAGACCGGGTGGTGCGGCTCCGGCACGCCGATCTGCGGATACGTGCGCGTGCTCGCTTCCCGCGCCATCTGGAAGGTGACGACCCGCGTCAGATCCGCCTGTAGCGCCAGCACCTGGAGGTCGAACATCAGCTTGACGTGGTCCTCCCACTGGGCCGGCACGCTGGTCGGTCGGGTCAGGTCCGGCAGCGGAGAGCTGGCGGCTCCTTGCTCGGCCAGCTGGATCCGACGCTCGACCTCGCGCACCGTGCTCACATACTCGTCGACCCGCGTCCGGTCGCTGGCGCCGAGGTTGTGCTGGAGCCTCGCCATGTCGTCGAGCACCCAGTCGAGGATGCTGGCGTTCTTGTGCATCTCGGCGCGACGCTGCTCCGGCGTGCCGCCGTCTCCGAACAGCCGCTCGAACACCACCCGCGGGTCTGCCTCGGTCGGCAGCGGTGACGTCGGCGAGGCCCACGACAGGTTGTTCTGATACACGCAGGCGTAGCCGTTATCGCAGGAGCCGACTTGCACGATCAGGTCGGTGCTGACCTCGAGCGACGGAAGCGGCGTGTCGGTGCCGATCTGCTGCGCCGCGATCTGGTCTACCGTGATGCCCAGCTCGTAGTCGCTGCCCTCGGTGCGCTTGCCCTTCAGACAGCTCAGGAACGCGGCGTTCGACGAGGCATGGTTGCCAGTCGTATGCGCGTTTTCCAGCGCCATGTTCGTGACGACGGTCACGTCATCGAGATGCGGCGTCAGCGACGCCAGCGAGGGCGAGAGCTGGGTCAGTCGGCCGACCTGCTTCGGCGTCCAGGGTTCCGGGTTCATGCCCATCGGGATGAACACGAAGCCGAGGCGCCGCGGCGCGTTGGCGACGGTGGCCGCCTGCGCCGTGAGCGCCGGCACCATCGATTCGAGCAACGGGAGCGCCACCGACGCGCCGAGCCCTCTGAGAAACGTGCGGCGCGGCAGCGCCATCTTGGTGATCATCATTATTCTGACCTCCGCATCTGGAAGGGGGTGCTTTCGACGATGCCCAGTACGAGAGACGAGAACCGGTTGTTGTTGCCGGCGGCGTCGCGCACGATCTGCCGTACCGCCGGGCCGTCGTAGTGGTCGAGACCGCGCCCGAGCGCATACGTCAAGAGCTTCTCGGTCATGGTGCCGACGAAGATCTCGGGGCTGGCCAGCACCGCTTTCCGCAGACCGCCGACCCCCTCGAAACTGTCCCCACCCGGGATACTGCCCGCGGCGTCGATCGGGGTCCAGTCGTCGTTGCGATCCCGCCAGCGACCGATGGCGTCGAAATTCTCCATAGAGAGCCCGGCCGGGTCCATCAGCTTGTGACAGGCGGCGCAGACGGCGTTCGCGCGATGGGCCTCCATCCGCTCCCGCATCGATCGGGCGGCAACCCCGGGCTCCGGTTCCTCGAGTGGCGGCACGTTCGGGGGCGGAATGAGCGGCGGCATGCCGAGCACGTTTTCGAGCACCCACTTGCCCCGACGCACCGGCGAGGTCCGGGTGGCGTAGGAGGTGACCGTCAGCAGGCTCCCATGGCCGAGCAGGCCGCGGCGAACACTGTCGGCGGGCAGCTCGACCCGACGGAACTGAGTGCCGTAGACGCCGGCGATGCCGTAATGGCGCGCCAGGCGTTCGTTCAGAAACGTGTAGTCGGCGTCGAGCAGGTCGATGACGTTGCGGTCCTCAGTGACGATGCTGCCAAACAGTAGCTGTGTTTCCTGCCTGAACGCGTTGCGCAGGTTGTCGTCGAAGTCGGGGAACAGGCGGAGATTCGGTTCGGCCGTGTCCAGGTTGCGCAGATATAGCCACTGGTCGGCGAAATTGGTGGTCAGGGTCCCGGCCCGCGGGTCCGCCAGCATGCGCTGGACCTGGCGCTCGAGCGCCGCGCGGTCTCCCAGTTGTCCGGCTTCAGCGGCGTCCAGCAGCTCGTCGTCCGGAATGCTGCTCCAGAGAAAGAAAGAGAGGCGTGATGCCAGCTCGATGTCGCTGAGCTCGTAGGCGGTGCCCGCCGCCACGCCGTCGGGGTCGCGCTCGATCCGGAACAGGAATTCGGGGCTGGTGAGCAGCGCCCGTAGCGCCAGCTCGATGCCGGTCTCGAAGGTGCCGTCCGCGCGGCCCTGTTCGTAAAAGGCCAGCGGCATCTCCAGGTCCTGGTAAGACACCGGTCGCCGGTAGGCCCGCCTGGCCAGGGTCGAGATGATGGTGGCCGCGCAGTCCGCTTCATCTTCAACGGCCGCTGCGGCGGGGCGGCAGGTGAAGATGCGGTCCCGGCTCGGCGTGTTGCCGGCGCCGGTCGGCGCGAACGGACCGGTGATTGACACCGAGTGCACCGCCGGCTGCTGGCGCGGATGCCGGTCCTGGTTGAACTGCGCCTGGTACGGCTGCCGCTCGCTCTCGATGAGCGCCGCGTTCTTCTGCAGAAACGCCGCGCCGAACAGGTGCGGTCCGGCGTCGACCGGGATTCGCAGGTTCAGGTGCTTGTCGACGTCCTCGTCGGCGTAATAGCTGCCCATCCGCTTTCGGTCCGGGACGACGTTGAACAGCTCGAGCCGTTCACCGTCGAGCGTCATCTCGAGCACGTGCGGCTCCCGCAGCCCTTCGACGTTCTCGTTCCTGTTCCGCGCCAGGCGCACCTCGATCTCGTATGCGCCGTCCAGGGGGAAGGTGTGCTCGACAGAGGCGCCGCCGCGCGTGCCAAACGGCAGGCCTTCGAGGTGTCCCTCCTGGGTCAAGTCGGGCCGTAGCGTCACCACGCGGCTGCCTGGCACGATCGCCATGCTGCCGACAGCCAGCCGGCTGATCTTCTGCGCGGCCGCCAGATACCGTTCCATCAGCGTGGGAGACAGCTCGATCACGCCAACGTTATCGAAGCCGAAGCTCGCGTCGTCGCGCGGCAGCAGGGCCGCGACGTCCACGTCGAGCGCGAGCAGATCGCGAATCGCGTTCCGATACTCGGTGCGGTTCAGCCGGCGAAAGGTCTCTGTGCGGCCGGGGTTCGGCGCCGCCGCGGCGATGGTATCGAGCTCGGTTTCGAGGTAGGCACGCAAGCCGGCGTAGGCCGCCTCGTCAGGCCGCGGCGCTCCGTTCGGGGGCATCGCGCCGGCACGCAACTTTCGCAGGGCGCGCTCCCACACGTCGGTGTGGCCGGCGACGTTGTCGAGCGCGGCCCCTTCGAGCGAGAGGCCGCCCCGCAGGGCGCGGTCGTTGTGGCACCCGAGACAATACCGGTCGATGAGCGCCTGATCGGGGATGGCGCCGGCAGCCGCTGCACCCGGCTGCTCGCGTGGGACGGCACCGGGATACGCGACCGAGACGAGTCCGACGACCAGTCCGGCCGCCGAGCATGCAAACCAACGGCTACGCATTCCGACCTCCAGCCTGATGGTGCCTGAGGGGAAACAAATCCTAACGCGTATCTTACACGTCGCACTCTCGCGAGTCACGAGAGGAGTAGGCGGAAGGGCCGGAATACCGTCGATGACCGGACCACCTGGTTACATAGAATTAACGCGTTCGTAACCGGACTGAAACCTTGTTACCGTAAGCTCGCCGTATGCACACGTTGATGACAGACTCGCGCAGTCTCATTCGATGGTTCCTCCGTTCGGCGCTGCTCGGGGTCACTGTCTTCGGTCTGTTCCCGGCGCCCGGGTCTGCCCAGACCGCCGCGCCGTGGTACGAGCGTATTCAATTCGGTGGGGACTTCCGCTCCCGCTATGAGGGGTTCTACCAGGACGAACGGACGACCCGTCATCGCGGCAGGCTTCGCCTCAGACTCCGGATTGACAGCGATATCAACGACGACACACACCTGCAGGTTCAAATTGCGAGCGGAGACGACGGCACGCCGGCCTCGACGAACCAGACGTTCACCAGCTTCTTCAGGCCCAAGCCGTTCAACCTCGACCGGGCCAACATCGTCTACAACCCGAGTGGCGCGTCGGCGCTGACGCTTGGCGCCGGAAAATTCGGCTTCCCGGTCACACGCACGCAGATGACCTGGGATGACGACGTCAACTGGGAGGGCGTCTTCCAGCAGGTCGTCTGGAGCGCCGGCGACAGCGTCGACGTCACGCTCGTGGCGATCCAGACGACAGTCGATGAAGTGAGCCTCGACTCGAATTCGCAGATGTTTGCGGCCTACGGTGAGGTGGGGGTCGCCCTCGGAAACCACACGCTCCAGTTTTCCGTGACCGACTACGGGTTCACCAACGTCGACCAGGTGGCCGTGGGGCGCGCAGTCGGGCCGCTC
>JASLOY010000341.1 GCA_030745255.1 Vicinamibacterales bacterium | reverse complement strand
TGGCGCCGATGCCGAGGGCCAGGGACAGGACGGCGACCGCCGTGACCCCGGGACGTCGGGTCAGGGCACGCAGGCCGTCGCGCACGTCGCGCCGGATGTCGTCGAGAGCATGCATGCTGTGTAAGGACGGATCGGTAGGGACGGTTGTTCCACAGGCCTGGCAGGTCTTCGGCCCGTGGAGGGTGTGATCACGGCCAAGAGGGTACGCGAGGCGACGGTAGGTTCTGCCGAGGCCGCTCTTGTGGCGCAGCCTGCCTACAGGCTCCAGCCGGTCCGATATTCCTCGTCGAGAAATGCATTCGCCTCCGGCACGTTCGTGGCTCGCATCCGCGCCGCGTCCCACTCGATCGCCTGGCCGGTTCGCACGGCGAGGTTGCCGAGCAGGACGACCTCGGTCAGCGGACCGGAATGCTCCGGAAAGCTTGAACCGGTGGCGCCATTGCCCTTGCAGGCCTCGATCCACTCGAGGTAGACGCCGGGCGACCGCGGGTATCTCTGGGGAGGCGGGCTGGCGATGACGTCGTCGTGGAGCCGGGTCGGAAACACATGGGGCTCCCGCCCATACATGTCGGCGCCGATCACGCCGTCCTCACCGATGAAGAGCTGACCACTGCTGCCGCCCGGCAGCCTTTCCCCGTCGGCCAGTTGCGGCGGCCGCGGCAGCGCCAGGTCGCCGTCACGCCAGACGAACCTGACCGGCGGCCGGCTCCCACGCGCCGGGAACTCGTAGGTAATCCGGGACACCGCCGGCGCGGTCTCGGCAAACAACGGTGTCGTCTCGGCCTCGATGCGGGTCGGCTGGTCGAGCTCGAGCGCCCAGAACGCGGCGTCCATGGAGTGACAGGCGATGTCGCCCAGCGCACCGGTGCCGTAATCCCACCATCCCCGCCAGCGGAACGGGTGATACGCCGGGTGATAGGGCCGGTGTCTGGCGGGACCGAGAAAGAGATCCCACTCGAGGCCGGACGGCATCTCGTGAGTGTCGGTGGGACGCTCGATCGCCTGCGGCCAGATCGGCCGGTTCGTCCAGTACTGCACCTCGCGGACCGTCCCGATGACACCCGCCTCGATCCATTCCCTGATTTGCCGTGTGCCCTCACCCGCGTGACCCTGGTTGCCCATCTGGGTTACCACGTCGTGTTCGCGGGCCGCGCGGGCGAGCGCGCGCGCCTCGGCCACGGTTCTCGTCAGCGGTTTTTCACAGAAGACGTGCTTGCCGCGCCGCATTGCCTCCATCGCGATGACCGCGTGGGTGTGGTCGGGTGTGGCGATGACCACCGCGTCGATGTCCGGCTCGCGGTCGAGCATCCGCCGGTAGTCGGAATAGGCGCTCGCCTGCGGATTCTCGGCGAAGGTTTCCGCGGCGTGACCCGCGTCTACGTCGCACAGCGCCACGATGTTCTGACTGCGACACCCCTCGATGTCGGCGCGTCCTCGACCGCCGATGCCGATCCCGGCGATGTTGAGCGTGTCGCTCGGCGCCTGAAAACCGGTGCCGCCCAGCACGTGGCGCGGCACGATTGTGAGCGCGGCGGCGGACGCTGACGCGCCGGCGATGAACTGGCGACGCGAGATCTCGTGGCGACTCATGGCGATGTCTCCAGTGGCGACTCGGACCCGGCCGGTGGTTGGAGAGCGGCGGCTCGAACAGTGGCTGAAATCATATCGCGGCGGCCCCGGGCCCTGAGGCAGTATCATAGGCGGCATCCGAAACAAGGGGGAGGGTTCAGATGAGCCATCGACTTCGCGTGCCGTTCGGTATCGTGATCCTGGTACTTGGCGTACTGTTGGTCGGCGCACCACCTGTCGCCGGTCAGGCCGACGCGCCACGGACGGCGTGGGGGCAGCCGGATCTGCAAGGCGTGTGGGACTTCCGCAGCATCACACCGCTGCAACGCCCGGAAGAGCTGGCCGACCAGGAATTCCTGACTGAAGAGGAGGCAGCGGAGCGCGAACAGGCGGCGGTCGACCGGGACACGCGGCTGTGGGAGCAGGAGGCCCGTAGAACGGAAGCGGGCGGCAACGTCGGCGCCTACAACAACTTCTGGATGGACCGGGGCCTGAAGACGGTCGGGACCCGGCGCACGTCGTTGATCGTCTATCCGCCGAACGGACGGATGCCCTCGCAGACGCCGGCTGGACGGGAGCGCGCAGAGGCGCGACGAGAGTACGCGCGCGAGCACCCGGCCGATGGGCCGGAGGACTTCAGCTCGGGTGTGCGGTGCATCCTGGGCTTCAACGCCGGGCCCCCCTTCGCGCCAAGCGCGTACAACAACAACATGCAGCTCTTTCAGACCCCGGATCACGTGGTGATCATGACCGAGATGGTCAATACCTCGCGCGTCGTACCGCTCGACGGCACGCCCCATCTAGACCCGGACGTCCGCCAGTGGTCCGGCGATTCGCGAGGCTACTGGGAAGGCGACACGCTCGTCATCGAGACCCGGAACTTCGACGACAAGCGGAAGTGGCGCGGCACGACCGAGAGCATGCGGCTGGTCGAGCGACTGACCCGTGTGGACGCCGAGACGCTCCTCTACGAGTTCACGGTGACCGACCCCGAGACCTGGACGAGCGCGTGGACCGCATCGGTGCCGCTGGTACGGAACCCTGAGCCGATGTTCGAGTACGCCTGTCACGAAGGCAATTACTCCATGGCCGTCATGCTGGCGGGGCAACGCGAGGAAGAGAAATAGGACGGCGACCAATCGTAGTTCGACGTAAAGGAGCGCAACCATGACGGTACGGAGAATCGTGTATACGGCGGTGCTGGCTATCGTCGTCGCGTCGGTCGCGGCACCAGCGGCGGCCCAGAGCCTGGAGCTCGAAACAGTCGAGTTCTTCAGCCCGGCGGTGAATAGGACGATGAAGTACAACATCCTCCTGCCGCGCGACTACGAGTCGTCGACCCAACGGTATCCAGTGTTGTATCTGCTTCACGGCCTGACGTCGAACTACACCGCGTGGGGCCTGTCGAACGGGGCACCGTTCTACGCCGCGCTGTACGACGACCTCATCGTGGTCATGCCCGATGGGGGCAACTCCTGGTATGTCAACTGGGCCGAGAACGAGGGCGGGCAGCAGAACAACTGGGAGGACCACATCGTCCAGGACGTCGTCAACCACGTGGACTGGAACTTTCGGACGATCGCGCGGCGGGAAGGTCGGTCCATCGCGGGCTTGTCGATGGGCGGCTACGGATCGATCACGCTCGGGCTACGCCATCCCGAGATGTTCATCTCCATCGGCAGCACCAGCGGCGCCCTCGAGCATGCGCGGCAGACGGCGCGCCGGTTGCGTGGCGAGGCGTCACCGCGCCGGCGGCAGCAGCGGGAGATGACCGACGCCGAGCGCGCGGAACGGGCGGAACGGCAGCGGCGTCCGAATCCGCTAATCGGGGTCGACGGGTTCAGCAGCCAGGTGGAGCGCTCGCCGCAGGGGCAGGAGTTCGTCACGGCCGAGGACGCCGATGCCTACGACCCGTTCACACTGATCGATCAGGTGCCGGTCGAGGCGCTGCCACACATCTATCTCGACTGCGGCACCGAAGATCGCCTGATCGCCGGGGCCAGAGAGCTCGCCGGGATCCTCTTCGAGCGAGACATCCCGTTCGACTACATGCAGATGGCCGGCGCCCACAACTCCGCCTACTGGATCCAGTCGATGGGACGCATCGTCGCCGTGCAATACGAGGTAATGCAGCGGGCGCTCGGACAACGGCCATCTGGACGGCGTCGCAGCTCGAACTGAGCCCTGAGCCCAGAACCACCGCCTCCTTCTCGTCGACTGGCGCAAGACGCCTGAAATCAGGAGTGTCTCGATGACTCAGATGTGTCGTGCATCATACTGGGCGATGGCTACTCTCGTCTCGGCGGTGACGCTTGCCGGTGGCGCCCTCACCGCCACGGCACAGCCTGGGGCCGATTTCACGCCGGTCACCGATGCGATGCTCGAGAGCCCCGCCCCGGGCGACTGGCTGATGTGGCGACGGACGCTCGACGGCTGGGGCTACAGTCCGCTGGACCAGATCGACCGTGAGAATGTGAGCGACCTCAGGATGGTGTGGACGCGTGCCCTGACCCAAGGCAGCAACCAGGGCACGCCCCTCGTCTATGACGGTGTCATGTACATGCCGAATCCGGGCGACGTGATTCAAGCCTACGATGCCGTTTCCGGTGATTTGGAATGGGAGTACCGACGGGAGCTGCCGGAAGATCTCGACGAGTTCGTGACACCCACGCTCAACGCGATCAACCGAAACATCGCTATCCACGACACCCTGATCATCGACACCAGCGCCGACGACTTCGTCTTCGCGCTCGACGCGACGTCGGGTCGGCTGGTCTGGGAGACCGAAATCCTGGACTACCAGACGTTGCCGGCACACCAGTCATCCGGCCCGATCATCGCCAACGGCAAGATCTTCTCCGGTCGTGGCTGCATGCCGATGTCCGGACCCGATGCCTGTGTCATCACCGCTCACGACGCGACGACTGGCGAGGAGCTGTGGCGACGGCGAACCATTCCGGGGCCCGGCGAACCCGGTGACGGGACCTGGGGCGGCGTGCCGTTCGAGGAGCGGCGGCACGTCGGCGCCTGGATGGTGCCGAGCTACGACCCGGTGCTGAACCTGATCTATATCGGGACGTCGGTGACTTCGCCGGCGCCGAAGTTTCTGGTCGGCGGCGTCAACAACACGCACCTCTACCACAACTCGACGCTCGCCATCGACGCCGACACCGGTGAGATT
>JASLOY010000340.1:4468-4765 GCA_030745255.1 Vicinamibacterales bacterium | reverse complement strand
TGGGCATCGCTAGCGGATGTCGGTTTGGGGTCGACCGTGGAACTGCTGCAGACCTATGCCGGGTGGGGCCCTGATCTGGAACCGTGGCTACGAGACGCCGAGATCAACCGCGATCGCAGTTTGCGGTTGCAGTATCTGGCCGGTCTCGCTCTCGATCGCCAGGATGCCTACAGCATCTACGGTTCGATTGTCGGGTACCGCCGCTATCCCCGAGAGCTGTTCCAAGTCTCGTCCCGCGACGAGGCGCAGTTGCTGCGTGGGTACTAGCAGGCCAAGTTCACGCCGGCCTGCTGATTT
>JASLOY010000340.1:0-4458 GCA_030745255.1 Vicinamibacterales bacterium | reverse complement strand
TGGATACCAATGGATCGCAGCTCTTTCACCGAGTGTTGGGTGGGTTTGGTCTTGAGTTCTCCAGAGGTGCCGATGTAGGGCAGCAGGGTCACATGGATGTAGGCGAGATCGTTTCGCCCCACATCGCCGCGGAATTCGCGGATGACCTCGAGGATGATTGGTCCAAGGTCTTCCGCCTTACGCGCGCCGATGCCGTAGACCTCCACCAGCTCCTGCGGTGTGGTCGGTCGTCGCCGGGCAAGGTCGCGCAGCGTGTTGTCGTGGAAGACGACGTAGGGCGGGACGCCCCGCGCGCGCGCGACCTCGAGCCGGCACTGGCGGAGGGTCTCAAAGAGCTCGCGGTCCACACCGTCCCAGGCGGCGGGGTCGGCGGGCGGGCGGCGTTTGCGCTGCCCCGGGGCCGGGCGTGGCTGGCGAAACAGCTCGATCGTCGCTAGGCCCTTGAGCGCCGCTGCGCCGTCGTCGGTCAGCTGCAGCACTGGATACGGTCCGTCGGTTCTCTGCAACAGTTGTTGCTCGGTGAGCTGGTCGACATACCCTCGGAGCTCGGCTATCGGCACGTCGGCGAGCAGGCCGAACGTGCTGAGCTCCTGATGGCGCCGCACGGTGACCCGGTCTGTCGTGCGACCGCGCAGCACATCGATGACATGACCGACCCCCCAGCTCTGGCCGACCCGGACAACGGTGGACAGTATCTTCTGGGCCAGCGTGACCGCGTCGTCGACCCGTTCCAGCTCTTTGAGACACCAGTCGCAGGCATCGCAGGCGGAGCGTTCGTCGGTCTGGCCGAAATACTCCAACAGCACGCGGTGCCGGCAGCGGGTGCCGGCGGCGTACCGTTCCATGTCTCGCAGAAGTCGCCTCGCGTTCTCGGATAGTTCGCCACTCTGCTCCAGCATCTGGCGCCACTTGGCAAAGTCGCCACCCGAGTAGAGCAACACGCACTCTGCTTCCAGTCCGTCCCGGCCGGCGCGGCCTGACTCCTGCTGGTAGTGTTCGAGCGAGCGCGGCGCGCCAGCGTGAATGACATAGCGAATGTTCGAGCGGTCGATGCCCATGCCGAACGCCACGGTGGCGACCATGACGTCGGCCCGCTCTTCGAGAAACGCCTCCTGATGACGGCGCCGCATCTCGTCGGGGAGCCCGGCGTGGTAGGGGAGGGCACGATGACCGAGCCCGTCGAGCCAGCCAGCCAGCTTCTCGACCTCCCGGCGCGACACGCAGTAGATGATGCCGGCTTCGCCCTGGTGTCGCTCGAGGACCCGGCGAATCTGATCTTTGAGGCCGGTTCGGGCCAGAACCCGGTAGACGAGGTTGGGTCGGTCGAAGGACCCGACCAGCACCTCGGGGTCGCGCAGGGCCAGCTGCGTGGCGATGTCGTCACGCACCTGCCTCGTCGCGGTTGCGGTGAACGCGTGGATGGACAGCTCTGGGAAGTCGTCGCGGAGCCGGCCGAGTCGTCGAAATTCAGGGCGGAACTCGTGGCCCCATTGACTGATGCAGTGGGCTTCGTCGACCGCGACGAACCGGACACCCCAGCCGCGGAGCCGAGCGCGAAACTCCTCGCCACCTTCGCCGACGAGCCGTTCGGGGGTGACGTAAAGCAGCCGGCACCGCCCGGCGTCGAGATCGCCGTAGACCACGCGACGCTCGGCAGGGGTCAGCGAGCTGTTGAGCGCCGCGGCCGCCACACCGCTCGCCACCAGGCCGTCCACCTGGTCTTTCATCAGCGAGACGAGTGGCGAGACCACGAGCCCGAAACCCTCGTCGGGACGGACCAGCGCCGGCATCTGAAAGCACAGCGACTTGCCACCTCCGGTGGGCAGCACGACGACGCTGTCACGCCCGTCGAGGTTCGCCTCGACCGCGGCGCGCTGCAGGGGCCGGAACTCTCGGTATCCCCAGTAGCGCGTCAACGCGTCCTGGAGCACGGACTCTTCCACGGGTGAGCCTCGACCTACCGCGGTGCCGGCCCGAGCCCCGCCGCCCGCCGCCACGCGGCAATCTGGCCCAGGTGGTCCATTTCGTGCGAGGTCATGATGAAGGCGACCATTGAGCCGACCGTGGGAAAGTAAGCGCGATAGTCCTTGTTGGGATGCTCGGCGTCGAGCACCGCGGCGTCGACTCCGGGCAGGGCAGCTTTCCAGCGCTCATGGACCCTCTCGAGCTCGGCGATAAGCTCAGTTTTGCTCGGCTGGCCGGCAGGGTCGCTGCTGGGGGTTCCGCCGGACTTGAACAGCTCGTCCCACCCTTCGGGCACGGCCGGCTCGATGCCGATCATCTGTCCGACCCCGTTCGCCGACATGATGAGGTGTCCGAGGCTCCAAGTGGGATGGTTCACCAGCCCGTTGGGCTGCGCGCACATCTGGTCGTCGGGAACGTCGTTGACGAGCTGTTTGGCGATGTTGAGCTGGAGGTCGTAGGCGGACAGCATGTGTGTGAGCATCGGGTTCCGGTTCTCCTGTGCCGCCGGGCGTTGGCGGCTGGTCGTGAGGTGCTGGCACGGACCAGGATGGTCCACTGACACTGATTATAGTGGGTTCGGCAGAGCGGGTCTGGACTTGCGGAAGCGAGAGGAAGCGATCACACTGATAGGCTGACCTGCGTTCGGAGGGGGTGTGATGCGTGGTGTGTGTCTGGCGGTAGGGATCCTGATTCTCGTGATGGTGGTGCCGGTGGCTGCTCAGGGACCGGACTTCTCTGGGATGTGGACGCTGGACCGTGGCGCTAGCCGGTTCACCCCACCGGCGTTCAGCGGTGGGCGTGGCGGCGACGACATCGATCGGCTCTTCATCACGCACGCGGCGAACGGTACCCTCATCATCGGTACCGAGACAAACGGGCTGAAAGCCTGGGCCTACACGCCGGGTCGCGAGCTCACTATTCCGGTCGGTCGCGATACGACGATGCGCGCCGCCTCACGATGGGACGGCGAGCGGATCGTGGCTGAGGGGAGCCAGGGTGACATGACGATGCACGAGGTGATGTCGCTGAGCCCGGACGGCCGGACGCTGACGATTGAGGTGGTGACCACCACGCCGAACGACACGATCAACAACCGCCTGGTGTACACGCTCGGACAGCCGGTGGGGGCGTGTCAGCAGTGGGCGATGCCGTGCAAGGAGTTTCCTCAAGAAGTGCGGTGAAGTCACCAAAAAGCCAGTAGTCAGCCCTACATTTTCCAGACTGAAATCATGCGACACCTGACATCGGCGGTTGTGGTCACCGTAACGACGCTCGTTGTGCTCGGCGTGCCCGCGGTAGTCCGCGCGCAGCAGACGGAGTGGATTCAATGGGGAGGTCCGCAGGGCGACTTCATGACCGACGTGACCGGGCTCGCCGACAGCTGGCCCGAGTCGGGTCCGCCCGAGATCTGGAGCCGACCGCTCGGCGCCGGACACACGGCGATTCTCGTGGCCGACGGGCGACTCTACACGATGTATCGCGTCTCACACGGCGAGGGCGGCGGTCGCCCGTGGACTCCGCAAGAGACCGTCATCGCCATGGACGCCGCCACCGGTCAGACGCTCTGGGAGTACACCTACGCCTCGAAGAACCAGGACTTCGGCCAGGGCGCCGGTCCGCACGCCACGCCGCTGCTCATCGGAGACCGGCTCTTCACCATGGGCACCAACAAGGAGCTGCACGTCTTCAACCCGGCAACGGGCGACATGCTGTGGTCGAAGAACCTGGTCACCGACTTCGGGGCGCCGCCGCTGCTGATCCGCTCGATGGTCAAGCCGGGTTATGGCGTGAACCCACTGGCCTACAAAGACACCATCATCATGCAGGTGGGTGGGCCGGGCCAGTCGGTGATGGCGCTCAGACAGAGCGACGGTGAGGTTGTCTGGAAGAGCGGCAGCTTTCTCGTGTCGCATGCGCCATCGGGGCTGATTTCGGTGGATGGCCGGCAGCATCTGGTCGTCTTCGGGGGACAGGCAGTGTTCGGCATGAACCCGGACACCGGACAGGTGCTATGGGCGCACGCCCACGACGCCGGCAACGACTTCAACTTTCAAGTCCCGCTCTATAGCGACGTCGACAAGATACTGTTTTTCTCATCCGGCTATATCGGCGGCAGCCGTGCGATTCGGCTTGTTCCTGACGGCGACCTCGTCCACACCGAGGAGCTCTGGTATGACCCACGGCTTCGGTTCACCTTCCTCAACCCGTTGCGGATCGGCGACTTCGTCTATGGCACCAGCGGCCAGAGCGCGACAGCCATCCTGACCGCGACCCATGTGGAGACCGGCGAGACCGCGTGGCGGGAGCGAGGGTTCAGCCGCGCCAACATGCTCTACGCCGACGGCAAGGTGATTCTGATGGAGGAAGACGGCGACCTGTCGCTCGTGCGGCTGACCCCGGACGGCCTCGACACGCTGTCCACCGTGCCGCTGTTCAATACGACCGCGTGGACCGTGCCGACGCTCGTCGGCACGACCCTTTACGCTCGCGACC
>JASLOY010000033.1 GCA_030745255.1 Vicinamibacterales bacterium | reverse complement strand
TCGATCGCACCGTCGGTGAGCCGCCGCGTCACGATCCCCCGAGCCCGATCGTCGACCACGACCAGATCGAGCATCTCGTGCCGCGAAAACATCGTGACTTTCCCGGCCGCGATCTGTCGCAACAGCGCCTGATAGGCACCGAGCAGCAACTGCTGACCGGTCTGACCGCGCGCATAGAAGGTGCGCGACACCTGTGCGCCACCGAACGACCGGTTGGCCAGTCCGCCGCCATATTCGCGGGCAAAGGGCACGCCCTGAGCCACGCACTGGTCGATGATGTCGACCGAGACCTGCGCCAGTCGATAGATGTTGGCTTCGCGCGACCGGAAATCGCCGCCCTTCACGGTGTCGTAAAACAGGCGGTACACGCTGTCGCCGTCGTTCTGATAGTTCTTGGCGGCGTTGATACCACCCTGGGCCGCGATGCTGTGGGCTCGTCGCGGGCTGTCGTGATAGGTGAAGCACCGAACGTTGTAGCCCAGCTCGCCCATGGTGGCGGCGGCCGACGCGCCCGCAAGCCCCGAACCGACCACGATGACGTCGAACTTCCGCTTGTTCGCCGGATTGACGAGCTTCATGTCGAACAGGTGCCGCTCCCACTTCTGGGTGAGCGGCCCGTCCGGCACGTGCGGGTCGAGATTCATGGCGCCCTCCTCAGCGGACCAGACCCGCGAGGATCGCGAGCGGAATCGAAATGTTGCCCAACGTCACACCCAGCGCGAGCGCCGCGGCGACGATACGTCGCAGCGCGGCGACGCGCGGCCCGTCGAACCCGAGCGTCTGCGTGATGCTCCAAGCCCCGTGGTAGATGTGGAGGCCAAGCGGCAGCATGCATGTGATGTAGGCCAGCGCGACAGGCCACTGGGAGAAGGCGGAGACCACATTGGCATAGACCGCGCCCTCCTCGAAGTCGACGTGTACCGTGCCGAAGGTGAGATGCAGCAGGTGATACAACACAAACGCCGCCACGATCACGCCGCCCCATCGCATCGTGCGCGACGCGTATGTGAGCGACACGTCGTGCGGCTTCTGATACCGCTCGGTCCGAGCAGCACGGCTCATCAGCGTGAGCTGAACAGCAGCGACGATGTGGACACAGACGGCGGCGAGCAGCCCCAATCGTGCGAGCCACAACAGCTCACCGTGACCGAGCGCCGGCGCCCCGAATTCCCGGAGGAACGCCGCGTAGGCGTCGTAGTCTGCCTGACCCAGAAATATCTTCAAGTTGCCGATCATGTGCATGACGACGAAGCCCAGCAGCAGGACACCGCTGCCGGCCATCACGACCTTCTTGCCAATCGACGACTGGTAGAGTCCGAATGCTTGTGTCATGGCCGCTGAACCCCGTACGCTGAACCTGGGGGGGCCCTGAGGTTCACGACGCGAGTGGGACCACATGATAGGGCGCACGAGATTGCGTTTGCAAGACGCGTAGCCCCCTCTCGACGAAACTGGCGCGCTGCTCGGAGGTTCGCCAGCGGATGGTCTACACACAGCAAATGACGGATGCACCCGAGCGACCAACGCGTTTGAGGACGGGCAAGCTCGAGACCGAGCGGCTGGAACAACTGCTGTCCGACTTGCCCCAACGAGACCGGAGCGTCGTCATCGGCCCGCAGATCGGCGAGGATGCCGCGGTGATCGAGATCGGCAACCGATGTGTCGTGTCGGCCACCGACCCGGTCACGTTCGCGACCGACCGCGTCGGATGGTACGCCGTGCATGTCAACGCGAACGACGTCGCGGTGCTGGGCGCGCGACCGCGATGGTTTCTGGCGGTTCTGCTGCTGCCCGAGGGCACGTCGTTCGGGCTGGTAGAATCGATCATGACCGACATTCGTCGAGCCTGCGCCGCACTCGACGTTACCGTGTGCGGCGGTCACACGGAGGTCACACCACATCTAGACGCTCCGGTGGTCGTGGGCCAGATGCTCGGCGAAGCGGCCCCTGCGGATCTGGTCAGAAAGACCAGCCTGCAGGCCGGCGACGATCTGCTTCTCACCCACGGCGCCGCAATAGAAGGCACCGCGATCCTGGCGCGCGAACGTCGGGCAAGTTTGACGGCCGACCTGCCGGCGGAGTTCGTCGACCGGGCCGCGGCGCTGCTGACCGACCCCGGCATCTCGGTCGTGGAGGCGGCCATGACCGCCGTTGCGGCGGGGACGATTCATGCGATGCACGACCCCACCGAGGGAGGCATCCTCAACGGTCTGGCCGAGCTGGCGACGGCAGCGTCAACCGGACTGGAAGTCGATGTGTCCCGTATCCCGATCCTGCCGGAAACCGGTCGGATCTGCGGTCATTTGGGGCTTGACCCGCTGCGGCTGATCGCCTCTGGAGCGCTTCTCGTCGGAGTACCGCCGAGCGCGACGGTGGACGTCGTCGCGGCGCTGACCGCGAAAGCCATTCCGGTGACCCGCATCGGCTCGGCGCGACCCCAAGAGGAGGGCACGACCTTGGTTTCCGAGGACGGCCGGACCCGGTTTGGACCAAGCGCCACCGACGAGCTGGCCCGACTCTACGAGCGTGACGGATGAAGCTGAGAAGCATGCTCATCGCAGCGACCGTCATGGTGCTCGTCGGCGCTCAGGCTGCCCTTGTCGGCCAGACGACCCTTCCCACGCTACGGATAGACGCACCCGCCTCGCTCGAGACGGTGGCGGAGCGTGTGGGCCGGTACGCCGGCGCCCGGCTTTCAACGGCGATGAGCCTCGCCGGTCTCACCCACGCCGGCCTACCGATCGACGTGCTGCTCATCGACGAGGGTGCGGACCTCGCCCGCAGCACGCCAGAGTGGATCTCCGGTTTCGCCGACGCCCGCCGCAACCTCGTCGTGTTGTTTCCCAACCGCGCTGTGTCGTATCCCTCCGACTCGCTCGAGACACTGCTGCATCACGAAGTGGCTCACATCCTGTTTTCACGGGCTGCACAGGGGCGGCCGGTGCCGAGGTGGTTCGACGAAGGGCTCGCGATGGCGGCCGAGCGCCCCGTAGGGATCGGCGACCGGTCGCGCCTGGCGTGGACCCTCGTCAGACACGGCGGGGTCTCGCTCCCGGAGCTCGAGCGCCTCTTCGGCGAAGGACGCACCGGCAATCAGCGTGCCTACGCGGTCTCCAACGCGCTGGTGCGCGACCTGCTGCGGGTGCATGGCGAGGCGCGTGTTGGGCGCGTGCTGTCACTGGTGGGGCGCGGTCTCCCGTTCGACGAAGCGTTCGAGACGGCGACCGGCGAACCCCTTCCAGCAGCGGTCGCCCGGTTCTGGAGCGGGCAACGATTGTGGGAGCGATGGATCCCGTTCCTGACTCAACCGGTGTTTCTGTGGATGGCCATTACCTTGCTCGCGCTGCTGGCGATCAGAACGCACCGCCTGCGACGCCGGGAGCAGCGGCGTCTATGGGAGGAAGAGGAGCAAGCCGACGCCGAGCGGGAGGCGCGGGAGCGAGGTGAGGACCGTGACCGCGAGATCCCGGACAGCCCGTATCAGGTGCATTAGGGAGCAGGCAGCAGCTCGTTGCTAGTGTCCCGAGTCAGACATCAGTCACCTATTTCCCGGGCGGGGCATGGGCAACGGACTTCTGACTCGGGACACTAGATCCCTTTGAGGAAGACCGCCCCACCGAGCTGGTCCATCTGGGCGAGAATCCAGTCTCGGCGCTCGCGCACATACGCCGACGGCTCACGCGGATCGAGACGCTTCGGGCTTGGCAGGACCGCAGCCAGCAATGCCGCCTGGCTACGGTCGAGTCGTGAGGGCGGCCTCCCAAAGAACTGTTCACTGGCGACACCGACTCCATACACCCCGTCGCCGAATTCCGCCACGTTGAGATAGACCTCGAGAATGCGACGTTTGCTCCAGACCAGCTCGATCAGCACCGTCAGGTAGCCCTCGATACCCTTGCGGACCAGGCTGCGACCAGGCCAGAGAAAGAGGTTCTTGGCAACCTGTTGTGAGATGGTGCTGGCCCCGCGCAGCCGGCCCCTGGTCCGGCGCTCGTCCAGCGCGTCGCCGATCGCTTCAAAGTCGAGCCCATGATGCTCCGGAAAACGCTGATCCTCCGCCGCGACTACCGCAACAGCGAGCTCGGGTGTCATCTCGCTCCACTCGGTCCACCGGTATCGCGCCGCCCGCTCCGGTTGGCCCGCTCTACGAACAGCCAGCTGATGCTGGAGGATGAACGCGGTCGTTGGCGGTGGCACCCACCGCAGCACCACGACGAACAGCGCGGAGAGCCCTAGTGCGATGAGCGTCGCCACAACCGCCACCAACGCGATGCGACGCAGCGCTCGTCGAATTCGGCTACGCGCGCGCTTCAGTCGTCTGGTTCGAGCCATTGGGGCAGGCGCATTCAGCGTTCAGAAGTAGGCGACCGCTTGCGCTTCGCCACTTTACGCCGGGAGACTCCGACGCGAGCGCGCAGGGTCTTGAAGCTGTCCTCACCCAACACCAGCAACGGCTGGCCGGGCGCCTCGAGCAGGTTGTAGAAGGCACCCTCATCGGTGCGTGCGTAGATGTCCTGCCCGTCGACGAGCAGCGTCACCGGTCCGCCGTCTCCGAGCGCCTCGAACAGTCGGATGCCGAAGTGCTCCCGGAGGGCCGCGAGGATCTTGCGAATTCGCTGCACCGTGAAGCCATGGCGACGCAGCTCGGCGAGCGCCGACAGCTCATACAGTTCGACCGGGGAATAGCGGCGCTCGGTGAAGCCACCCGCCGCGGTCGGTCGAGAGGCGACGCTCGCCGACAGGAGCCGACGAGCATCCCACCACTGCAGCTGTCTGGCGGTCAGCCCGGTCAGGGCGGCCACCTCGCGCGCGCTGTAGCTCTTCTTCAGCTTGGTTGGCACCGGTCGCCTTTCTCCGCTCGTCGAACCAGTGTCCCGAACCGGCTCACGACGCATCGAATCTGCCCGGTGCCACCACCTCGAGCAGCGGGTCTTTCCTCCCGTCGAGCACCAAATCGGCAACGAGACGAGCGGTCAGCGGCGCCAGCAGAATGCCGTTCCGATAGTGCCCCGTCGCGTATACGAGGTGCGGTAGGGCAGAAGACCACCCGACGATTGGCAGGTCGTCCGGTGTCCCCGGACGCAACCCGACCCGCACCTCGTCGAACCCGGCATCCCGCGTCGCCGGCAGCAGCTCCCCCACCGCGTCGAGGAGCGACGTGACGCCGGCGACGGTCGCACCCTCGTCGAAACCAACCTCCTCGACAGTCGCCCCCACGAGGACCGACCCGTCGTGCCAAGGCACGACGTAGCACCGCGAGGACCAGATTACCCGAGCCAGCCGAGTTCCGGACCACAGCAGCCGAAGCAACTGCCCACGCACGGGGCGGACCGGAAGCGGTGCCTCGCCGGCCACGACCACACGACCAGCCCAGCTGCCGGCAGCCAGCACCACGGCGTCGCTCGTCACCGTTCCTTGCGCCGTTTCGATCTCGATCTCGCCGTCGGCCACGGAGAGACGGCTCGCGGCGTGAGACGTCAGGAACGACACGCCGTGACGGGCGCCGGCCCGACGCAGCGCCGCCGTCAACGCGGCTGCTCCAACGAATCCTTGAGACGGCAGCAGCAGAGCCCCCCGCACCGATTCACCGAGGTGCGGCTCGGCGGCGCGTGCCTCGGTCTGGCTGAGCATTCGGCACGCGACCCCGGCCGAAGCCAGACCTTGATGTGTCTGCTCCAGCCGGATCAGCGAGGCGTCGTCTGTCGCCACCTCCAGTGTCCCGGTTCGCTCGTAGGGGACGACCCTGCCGCTGTCAGCGACGACATCAGACACGAACGCGTCATACATGTCGAGGCTGCGCATACCAAGCGCTCGCAGCGGTCCAGGGTGGTGCGCCTCGATGTAGGGCGCCAGGACGCCTGCTGACGCCTGGGTCGCGCCGAGCCCGACGTCGCGACACTCGAGCACCCGCACGGCGGCACCGCGCCGGCCAAGCTCATATGCCACCGCGCAACCGATGACACCGGCCCCCACGATGGTGATATCGGGTTTGTCATTCTTGTCAATCACGTGACGTCGGTCGATGTTTGTCAGTCGTCCCTGGCCAATGCTCAATGGTCACCGGTCGATGACCAATGTCCAATGGTCAATTGTCAAACGCCATTCGTCATTGCTCATTCGTCGACGGCAACGCCGCACCTTCGGAACGGTCTACTCGGGCGACACGGCGAGCTCGTCCTCGTCGTAGTAATCGATCTTGTGGAGCGGCATGACGACGCTCGAGAGAATGTTCATGACGTGACCACCGATCCGCTTGTAGAAGCGGGTGGCGAGCACGAGCGCCGTGGTCGTCTCGCCATCGTAGCCGCCGCGACCGATACGCGTGATCAACGCGTCGCACCGGTGGGCCATGTCCCGTCCATGCTGAATCATCTGCATCGCCTGTTCCCGGTCGGACGCCTCGAAGATGTGAGCCGCCGCCTGGAACGCCGCCTCGACGCCGCGCCGAATCTCCCGTAGCTCACCGACCACCTCGTCATCGGGAAGCGGCGCGTCTCGAACATCGACCACCTCCGACAGATTCTTGGCATAGTCGCCGAGACGCTCGACGTCTTTGGCCAAGCTCATCAGCAGGAGGCAGTAGGGCACGTCGACTCGAGAACCCGGAATCGAGAGATGCGCCACAATTCGCTTTCGAATGGAGCGCTCCAGTTGATTGACCTCGACGTCGAGGTCGTAAATACGAGTCCGGCTTTCGGGAGTCGCGTCGCCGCCGAACGCGATGTTTCCGGCCGACAGGGTCATCTCCAACGTCAACTTCAACATCCGCGCGAAGCGCTCCCCGATCGCCTGAAGCGGGTCGTGCGTGCGAAGAATGCCTAACAGTGCACGTAGCATGGCAACCTCCTCGAACTCGAAGCGATCGTGACCGTCTGCCCGCTAATCGAACAACCGGTTCACGAACAACAGCAGCGCGGGCACCCCGTAGAAGAGCGCCGCGACCCAAAACAGCGTGAGCCTTCTGGAATGAAGCGCCAGCGTCGTCAGATAGCGCGCCATCGTCAACGGCACGCTTCGGGTGACTTTGAGCGGATAGATGAGCAACGTCCCGGTCAGGTTGAACAGCAGATGCACCAGCGCGATCTCGAGCCCGTAAACGGCGTTTGGTCCGGACACGGCGAGCGCCGCAAGCAGCGCCGTGACGGTCGTGCCGATGTTCGCACCGATCGTGATCGGCAACGCCTGCTCGAGCCGCAACAACCCGGCCGCCCCCAGTGGCACGAGCAGCGAGGTGGTGATGGAGCTCGACTGCACCATGACCGTCACCACTACGCCGACGAGCATGGACAGTACCGCGCTTGAACCGAGCGCGTTCGTGACCAGCATCTCAACCCGCGTACGAACCAGCGACCGCATCACCTTGACCAGCAGGAACAACGTCGCAAAGATGAGACCGCCTGCAAAGGCGATCAGCGCCATGCCCTGTACCTGCGGCGCAGGAAACAGGAAGGCGGCGAACTGTTCCACTGGATCGAGCGTGGCCGACAAGAGCGTGGCGAACGGACTGTCGTAGTCGAACCCGCTGAAACCTTCGAGCCGCGTCCCGAACCCAACCGCCGTCCGCTGCAGAAACCCGGTGGCCAACTCCAGCGGCAGCAACACCAGCACCGTCACGTAGTTGAACGCGTCGTGACACACAGCGACCGGGAACGCTCGCTCAAACTCCTCACGGCGCCCCATATGGGCCAGCGAGACGACCGTGGCGGTGACCGTCGTCCCGATGTTCGCCCCCATGATCATCGGCACCGCGTTGGCCAGCGGCAACGGCGACTCGGGCGCCGCCACGAGCCCGACGATCATCGCTGTCGTGACCGAAGAGCTCTGGACGACCGTCGTGGCCAGGATGCCGACGACCAGTCCGATGAATGGGTTCTCGGTCGTGGAGAAGATCAGGTCTATGGCATCGCCGCCGAGCAGCTTGAAACCCTCTCCCAGGCCTTTGACACCGACGAGAAACCCGAACAACAGGAGAAGAACCGTGCCGAAACGAACGAGAGAATCTGAAGAATCCTGCGAGGGGTGCTGACGTACGGGTGGCAAGACGGTGGTCCGTGTCGGTGACGTGTTCGCCCGGCGGGGCGACGCCCATTTTACACGATCTGCTTCACCATTCAGCGGTCTCCGCTAAGAAGCACCGGTCACCTCCACAGGACACCCTGTCCCCTTGTTTGTCTCCCGTTGACCCGCCAACTGCTGGTTTGCGAGATAATCAGCGGACCGACTCTCGGGTCGGTGCCCCCGGTGGAGTGGCGGATTTGTCATTCGAGTCCGAAAAGAGGGGCACGTTCCGCGGTGTGCGTGTCGCGATCAACGTATCGAGTGACCTGCGGCTACCCAGCGAATGCCCTGGAGGGCCCTGTACGGTGTGGGCACGACAATTGCTCCTGATCTTCGGAAGAGAGGGACACTGAGATGTTGACGAAACCGATTGCCGTCGTCGGACTCGCGACGGGCATCATTGTGGCAGCCGCCGCGGGCGCCTATCTGGGCGTTCGCCAGAACGCCGAGGACCCCGTCCAGTTGGTCGAGACTGATGCAAGGCACGCCGAAGACCATCTGACCCCCGTTGAGCCAACCGTGCTCGCACCCGCTGTCGAGGCGACCGAGGCGGTGGTAGACAACGAGGAAGAAGACACCCTCGATCCGGCCGTCACCAACGAGACCCGGGCACCGTCCCCCGTTCCGGACACACGGCCCCAGCAGCCGGTCGTCAGACCGGCGCCAACACCACCTCCCTCACCAGCACCAGCCGAGCAGGTGAGCCTGCCGACTGCATCGGAAGCGGAGTCAGCCGCATCCGAAACGACCACGGCGCCAGTGGTAGAGGCGGTTGCCGAGTCGCCATTAGTTGACCGCCCGTCCGCCGAAACGGCGCGTGCCGATCTGCCGACGATCGAGGGTTGGGCACGCCCGGAGAGCGCGGAGTCGTCTCAAGAACTAGACACCGTCCCCGAGCCGATCGCGAGCACATCGAGCATCACCGACGCCGCGTCGATCAACGCTCCGGCACCGGATGCGCCGGTGACGCCGACGACAACGTTCGTCGAACTGGAGATTGCCGCCGACTCGGTGATCGGTCTCCAGGTCGACACGCCGGTCTCGACACGCACCGCCGAGGTCGAGGATACCGTTGAGGCGAGGGTTACCCGGAATGTTCTGGTCGCCGACGAGGTGGCGGTGCCCGCTGGCACACGGGCACTGGGCTCGGTCGTACTCGTTGAAAAGGTCGGCAAGCTCCGCGGTGCCGCCAGACTCGGTGTCCGCTTCCACACGCTGGTAATGGAAGACGGCCTCCAGGTGCCGATTGCGACCGAGACGATTTACCGCGAGGGAAGAGCCCGGGGAAGCGACAGTGCCTCCAAGATCGGTGGCGCTGCGGTTGGCGGCGCGATTCTTGGGGCGATTTTCGGTGGCAGTCGGGGCGCCGCTATCGGCGGCTCGATTGGGGCGGCCGGTGGCACCGCTGCCGCGCTGAACAGCGACGGCGACCCGGCCGGACTGCCACCGGGCACCATGCTGACCGTGCGGCTGTCACGTCCCGTGGTCATTGGCATTGAACAATGACCCAGTGACGGAGTAGCCCAATGACCCATTCGTCCAAGAGCTCGATAGCTCAACCTCTCCGCAGCCGCCACGTGACCCACGCAGCATCTGCCCGAGTCGGTGACTGGCGAGGGATTGCGGCTGAGCATCGCTGGATAGCGACCGTGGTATATTGCGCGCGTGGACGTTGATATCACGCAGGCCGTGCTGTCTCGCGAAGAGGTGGCGCGCTACCTGCGCGGTGGTCCGGGTGTGACCCCGGACCAGGCCCACGAACGCATCTCGACCTATCTCGAAGAGCTCAGGACGACCCAGCGATACTCCGTGTATCGCGCCCTGAAGCACCCGCTGTATCCGATTCTGCGGAAGATCCGGCGGCACCCTGAGTTTGTCGAGCTCGCGCAGGCGGCCACCCGGTCGCACCGCGTCGTCTACGCCTCGAATCACAAGAGTCACATCGACTATCTGGTCGAGCTTCTCGTGCTCGACGACCACGGCATCCACCCTCCGGTCATCGCAGCCGGCATCAACCTGTTCAACGGCGCGATGGGTCTGCTGAACCGGCACGTGACCGGCGCGATTCCGATTCGGCGCAATTCCAGAGATCCCGCCTACCTGGCGACGTTGAGGGCATATGTGGCCGAGCTGGTGCAGCGTCACGACCTGTTCCTCTATCTGGAAGGCGGGCGCAGCTACAGCGGCGAGTTCAAGTCTCTCAAGACCGGGCTATTGCAGGCCGTCGTGCAGGCGCGCCGACCCGATGCGGTCATCGTCCCGGTAGCGATCGCCTACGACTTGGTCCTGGAAGACCAGGCCTTGGCGCGTCAGGGCATGAAGCGGCGGCAGCGTCGCTTCACGGGAGAAGTGGCCGAAATGGTGCGTTACGCCGTCGGGTACGAATCGCGCGCCTTCGTGACCTTTGGTCAGCCGATTCCACTAGAGAATGTCGACCCAGATTCGAGACGCGATCTCGTGACACTGACTCGCCATACGCGAGAGGCGATCGGCAAGATCTACAAGGTGCTCCCCACCGCGCTCCTGGCGGCCGCCCTCAAGCCCTCGATGCCCCGCCAGAGCCTGGTGGACCGCATTGATCAGTTACTCGATGCGTTGCGGTCCGTGAACGCCAACCTCGGTGTGGAAAGTGGCCATCAGGCGGTCGAGCAAGCGACCGATCCGCTGGTCGCCCGTGGCGTCATCGTGGTCGAAGGCGACCGGTATCGCGTCCGCGAGCGCCACGTCCTGCGGTACTACGCGAGAAGCCTGACCCACCTGCTGAAGGCTCGCGCCGGCTCAAGCAACACCCAATAAGCGGAGATGTTGGACTCGCTCTCACGGGCGGTGTTCTTCAGGCTCGCAGCCAGCCCGAACGTCAGACAGCTCGCCTCCAGATACGGCATGCGGGCCGGCGGCTTCGCTCGCCGTTTCATCGCAGGCGAGACCCTCGAAGAGGCAATCGAAACCGCGCGTGAGCTCTCCGACCGTGACCTGCACTGCACCCTCAACTACCTCGGCGAGAGCGTGAGCTCATCGGCGGCGGCCCGTGCGGCGGCCGACACCTATGCCGGCATGATGCGCACGGTGCGCGATGCCGGACTCACCGCTCAGGTCTCGGTGAAGCTCACGCAGCTGGGAATGGCAATCGACCAGGCGGACTGCGTCACCAACCTCCGTCAGGTGCTCGACGCAGCGGGCGAACAGACCTTCGTCCGGATCGACATGGAGCAGTCGACCTGGGTCGACCCGACGCTCGATCTCTTCGAGCGGTTCTGGCAGGAGGGATACCGAAACGTCGGGGTGGTGCTGCAATCGTATCTGTATCGAACGGAGCGTGACCTCGCGCGGATGAACGCCCTCGGCGCCGGTGTCCGACTGTGCAAGGGGGCATACCGGGAACCAAAGAGCGTGGCGTATCCCATCAAGGCGGAAGTGAACGCCTCGTTCATCCGGCTGATGCGCACCATGATGCGCGACAGCACGCGCCCAGCGTTCGCCACCCACGATCCACGCATGATCGACGCGACATGCGCCTACGCGACCGAACGTACCCTGCCAACGCGGGCCTTCGAGTTTCAGATGCTCTATGGCGTCCGGCGGGATCTGCAGGCCACGCTCCGCGCGCGGGGCCACCGCGTACGAATCTACCTGCCCTTCGGGCGGCAATGGTTCCAGTATTTCATGCGCCGCCTTGGCGAACGGCCGGCCAACGTGCTGTTTGTCGCGAGGAGCTTGTTTCACGAACGACCGCACTGAGACTCCAACCCGGGGCTTTGAGCTTTGAGCTTTGAGCGCGAGTTTACCTGAGGATGGTTCCGATTCCCTGGTCTCAGGGGTTCGCTCAGCAGAACGCGCGCGCGAGATCGACGAGGGTGTCCCGGCACGTGAGCACGGAATCTATCTCCACGTATTCCTCCGTGCCGTGCAGCCCCGCACCGGATGGTCCGAACAGCACCGACGCTGTTCCGGCGCGCCCGAGGACCGACGCGTCGGTCCAATACGACATCCCGGTCGGCGTCGAGTCACGGCCCTGCCGCCCAACTACCTCGGCCAGCACCAGACAGACTGGGTGGTCGTGTTCGATCTCGTAGGCCGGGCGGGAGAATAGCCGACGGGCTGAGCCCTCGAACGCCGCATCCTCTTCACGCAGCTCGTCCAGTGCCTGTTGCACCTCCATCAGTCCCACGTCCGCCGGCTCACCCGTCAGCGTCCGCCGCTCGAAGCGCAGGCAGCACCGATCAGGGTAGACACTCAGCTCGCGCCCTCCACCGATCGTCGAGGCGTGGAGCGACGGCGTCCCCAGCAACGGGTGAGCTGGCCCTGTGATCAGCCGGGCGTTAATCGACTCCAGCCTGGTCAGGACGCGTCCCATGTGCAGAATCGCGTCGCGTCCCTCAGCCGGCCGGCTCCCATGTGCAGAGAGCCCGAGGGTTTCGACCTCGACCCACTCGAAACCTTTGTGACCGGTCGCGATTGCGAGACCGGTGGGCTCGGTCACCACCGCGCCGTCAGCGCCGTGCCCCCGGACCAGGGCATCGGCCCCAAGGCTGGCGTGCTCCTCATCGGCGACCGCGGCAACCACCAGCCGCCCAGCGCTGAGACCGCCGGCGGCGCCGAGCCGGGCCGCCGCGTCAACCATCGCGGCCACGCCGCTCTTCATGTCCTGTGCGCCTCGACCGTAAAGACGACCCGCGCGCTCGACCGGGTCGAACGGTGCCGCCATCCCCTCGACACCCACCGTGTCGGTATGCCCACAGAGCATCAGCGCGCGCCCCGGCGCGCGCCCCTCGAGCACCCCAACCACATTGGGTCGACCCGGGCCCACCTCGCTCACCTCGACGTCAAGCCCGGCCGCCCCGAGCGCCGCCGCAATGCGATCGGCGATCGCCGCTTCTCCGGCGCCGCCGGGCACGAGCGATGGATTGACGGAGTCGATCGCGACCAGGTCGCGCAGCAGGGCGATGACGGGATCCACTGGGGGCGCTCTCTAGAATTCAGAATACAGAAGTCAGAAGAAAAAGGGTTGGCTTCGCCAGTTTCAAGAACTTCGAGCCGACGGGCACTCGGCAACAGGCAAATTCAGGGCTACCCAGAGACCAAGGACGGGCATTTCTCGATTCGAGGCTGGTCTTCCGGATTCATTCTGACTTCTGCCTTCCGACTTCTGACTTCTTCGTCATCTCATTCCACCCAGTCGGCGATAAACACGTTCGTGTCGCCTTCGACCTCGGCATTACGGTTCGAGGCGAACACGAGGTGGCGGCCGTCGGGGGAGAACATGGGGAAACCGTCGAAGGTGTCGTTGAAGGTGATCTGCTCGAGTCCGGTGCCGTCTTCGTGGATCATGAACAGGTCGAAGTTACGGCCTTCCGGGTCGCGTGAGTTGGAGCTGAAGATGATCCGTTCGCCGTCGGGATGCCAGAAAGGCGCGAAGTTGGCATCACCCATGTCGGTTACCTGATGCAGATTGCCGCCGTCGGCATCCATGACGAAGATCTCGAGCGCGGTCGGGCGCCACAGCCCCTGCGCGAGCAGTGTGTTGAAGTCGTCGAGCTCCGGCCCCGGTGCAATTTCCCGGGCCCGGAAGACGATTTTGCTGCCATCGGGGGAAAAGAACGGCCCACCGTCCGGACCCGGACGATTGGTCAACCGCGTGACGTCGGTGCCGTCGCCATTCATGGAGTAGATCTCCATGTCGCCGTCGCGCACGCTCGTAAAGACGACCCGCCCGTCTGGACCGATGGTCGCTTCGGCGTCGTACCCATCCGTTTCGGTGATTCGGGTCAGCCCGGATCCGTCCGGGTTGGCGGTGAAGATGTCGTAGCTGTCGTAGACCGGCCAGACGTAGCCCATCTCGAAGCCCGGCTCCGGCGGACACTCGCTGCCACCCAGATGCGTGGAGGCATAAAGGATCGACTCGCCACCCGGGAAGAAGTAGCCGCAGGTGGTGCGGCCGTCACCGGTGCTGACCATCGTGGCGTCCGACCCATCGAGCTCCATCGTATAGATCTGGTCGCAGGGCACGCCCTCGCGGGTCGTCTGAAAAATCAGCCGGCTGCCGTCGAACGCGTAGTAGGCTTCCGCGTTCTGGCCACCGAAGGTGAGCTGACGGAGGTTTGTCAGATGCCCTTCCCCGCTCCCGGCGTCAGCTGCCGGTGCCGGCGGACCAGTAGCATCGCCAGCACCCCAACGGCACCGACCCAAGACGTGTCCCGCTTCCGCATTACATTCCCCCCCACCGCACACGGCGGTCACCGCGGTGCGCGCAACCTGTCACACTCCCCGGCGCTTACCTGCGCGACGGTCAGACCCGCCCAAGCCATTCGAGGAGTCCCAGAGTCAGCCATGGTACATAAGTAATCACCAGCACGCCAAAGCCTAAGATCGCGAGGAGCGGCAGGGCCGCCCGGTAGACCTCCAGCAACGGCCGGTCGAACCGATACGACGCCAGAA
>JASLOY010000339.1 GCA_030745255.1 Vicinamibacterales bacterium | reverse complement strand
GGCGGCAACATCAGCGGTTAGGGCCGCGGCGGCCGCCGAGCCGATTTCGGATGGGCTCCGCACGACGGTCACGCCGGCTGCTGTCAGCGCCGCCATCTTCTCGGCGGCCGTGCCCGTGCCTCCTGAAATGATTGCCCCGGCATGTCCCATCCTCCGCCCAGGCGGAGCCGTCTGACCGGCAATGAAACCGACGACCGGCTTGCTCACGTGCTCGCGAATGTAGGCCGCGGCTTCTTCCTCAGCGGTGCCGCCGATCTCGCCGATCAGAACAACCGCCTCGGTCGCCTGGTCCTGCTCGAACAGGCTGAGGGTGTCGATGAAGCTCGTGCCGATCAACGGGTCTCCGCCTATCCCGATACAGGTTGTCTGGCCCAATTCCAGCAGCGTTAACTGGTGAATCGCCTCGTAGGTCAATGTCCCGCTCCTCGAGACGATGCCGACACGGCCCTCGCGGCAGATGTGCCCGGGTATGATGCCGGCCTTTGCCTGCCCCGCCGAGATGAGCCCGGGGCAATTGGGTCCGATCAACCGGCTCTCGCGGCCATCAAGAAACCTCAATGCGCGCACCATGTCCAAGGTCGGGATCCCCTCCGTGATGCACACAATCAACCCGAGGCCCGCGTCTGCCGCCTCCATGACCGCGTCGGCAGCAACCGGCGGCGGCACGAGAATGACCGACGCGTCCGCTCCGGTCTCACGCACGGCCGACTCGACGGTGTTGAAGACGGGAAGTCCCTCGTGGCTCGAGCCACCTTTCCCAGGTGTAACACCTCCCACGACGGTCGTGCCGTACTCGGCGGCTTGTCGCGCGTGAAATGTCCCCTCGCGACCGGTCAGTCCCTGCACCAGCAACCGGGTCTGTCTGTCTATCAGGACCGCCATGTCTGGGCTACTGCCTACGTTGCCGCAAGCTCGACGACGTGACGAGCCGCCTCACCCATGCTGTCGGCCGTCGTGAAATTCAGACCGCTGTCACGCAGCATCCGTTTCCCCTCGTCGACGTTGGTGCCTTCCATCCGAACCACGACCGGCACCCTCACACCGAGCTCCGTCACGGCGGCGATAACCCCTTCGGCCAGCACGTCGCATCGCAGTATCCCGCCGAAGATATTGATGAGCACCGCGGTCACTTTTGTGTCCGACAAGAGAATCCGGAAAGCATTCCGAATCTGTTCCGCGTTGGCGCCCCCACCGACATCCAGAAAATTTGCAGGCTCGCCACCGGCCAGCTTGATGATGTCCATGGTGGCCATGGCGAGACCGGCCCCGTTGACCATGCACCCGATGCTGCCGTCGAGCCGAATGTAGTTGAGGGCGTACTTCGACGCCTCGATCTCCAGCTGCTCCTCCTCGGCCAGGTCCCTCAACTCGCCCAGCTCGGGGTGACGGAAAAGCGCGTTGTCATCGAGCGTCACCTTCGCGTCGAGCGCCACCACGTCGTCGGTTGCCGTTACGACCAACGGATTGATCTCGACCAGAGACGCGTCGACTGCCTGGAACGCCTCATATACGCGCTGCATCAGGGTGGCCGCCGCGCGCGCCGGGGGTCCCGTCAGACCGATAGCGTCAGCCAACCGGCGCGCTTGGAACGCGGCCAGCCCCACACCGGAGTCAATGTGCACCTTGTGAATGAGCTCAGGCGTCTCGGCCGCCACCTGTTCGATGTCCATTCCTCCAGCGGCGCTGACCATCATCAGGGGCAGCTGCGTCGTCCGGTCGATCAAGAGTCCGAGATACAGCTCGTTGACGATCTCGAGCACTTCTTCGATGAGCAAACGGGACACCACCCTCCCCCCGGGACCGGTCTGAGCGGTGACCAACGTCATTCCGAGGATCTCGCCCGCGATCCGCTCGGCATCCTCAACGGTCTCGGCGACCTTGACGCCACCGCCTTTGCCGCGTCCGCCCGCGTGAATCTGCGCCTTGACGATAACGCGCACGCCAAGACGGCGGGCT
The DNA here is from genome assembly GCA_030745255.1 of Vicinamibacterales bacterium. GTDB lineage: Bacteria > Acidobacteriota > Vicinamibacteria > Vicinamibacterales > UBA8438 > NP936. The sequence goes on along the minus strand of JASLOY010000339.1, from coordinate 2,834 downwards.
GCGTCGCCGACCTCGGTCACCGAGAACACCGCCTGACCTCGCGGCGCGGCGACGCCGTGTTGCGCAAGCAGCGCCTTGCCCTGATATTCGTGAATCTTCACAGGCCCGTTCAGAACCCGAGCAGGCCGACGAGCTCTCTGACGGCATCCGCCGATTTGTCGAGCGCCGCCTGCTCAGCGGCTTCGAGCTTGATTTCGATGATCTGTTCGGCCCCACCGGCACCCAGTTTCACCGGCACCCCGACGAACAGGTCGCGGATGCCATACTCGCCCTGCAGCAGGACCGCGCACGGCAGTATCTTCTTTTTGTCCTTTAAGATCGCCTCCACCATTTCGACTACCGCAGAGCCGGGGGCATAGAACGCACTTCCTGTACCGAGCAGCTTCACGATCTCCGCACCCCCGCCCGCCGTGCGGGTCACGATCGCGTCGATCGTGGCCTGGTCGAGCAGCTCTGTAATCGGAATGCCGGCCACGGTGGAGTACCGCGGCAGCGGTACCATCGTGTCGCCGTGCCCGCCAAGCACAAACGCGTGCGTGTTCTCCACCGACACCTTCAGGGCGTCGGCGATGAATGACCGCATCCGGGCCGAATCCAGCACTCCCGCCATCCCGATGACCCGCTCCCGCGGGAACCCACTCTCGCGGTGAACCACCTGGCACATCGCATCCAGGGGGTTCGTCACGGGAATGACGATGCAATCGGGCGAGTGCTTGACGACCTCGGCGGTGACCGACCTGATGATGCCGGCGTTCTTCTGCAGCAGGTCGTCACGGCTCATGCCCGGCTTTCGCGCGAGACCGGCCGTGATCACGACCACGGCCGAGCCGGCCGTGTCGGCGTAGTCGTTGGTGCCGAGCACCCGTGCATCCGATCCCTCGATCGGACAGGCCTCGAGCATGTCGAGCCCCTTGCCCTGGGGCACTCCGTCCAGGATGTCCAGCAGCACGACATCCGCGAGCTCCTTGTTGGCGATGCCACGGGCCGCCGTCGCACCAACATGCCCGGATCCGATGACACTCACTTTTCCAATCATGGCGAGTCCGTTGCTCCCTTCAGCCTGGCGGCTACATTTCGGCGATGACGGTGTCGGGGGGTTCCGACGTCTTGACCTTGGTCGCCCTTTCCATCAGGCGCGGCAGGTCGTGGGCCACCTTACTCTTCCTGAAGTGTTCGTCCGATCGCGCCCTGGATCAGATCGGCGGCCGGCTTCCACCTGGTACAGCAACACATCATCGTGGCTGGCCACGCGCTTTAGGGCACGTCCCCATGCGCGATACAAGATCTTCACAAGATCTGTGGAAAACCTTGTGGAAAAATGTCCCCCTGGCTGCAAGCGAGCCGCGCCAACCGGGGACTTCTAGCGCTTTGCACCATCGTGGTGCGGCATGCGTGCGGTAACCGGGCCTCCGCAAACGGTCGCCTATTATACTGTAAGGTCTTGGCGCGGCTGCGGACGCCGACGACCCGTCGGCGCGCACGGTGTGCGCATCTTTCGAACACGACCACGCGCGCCTCTTACTACACACATCGGGAAGCGAGATATCCATGAAGATCGTGATCGCCGATCCGCTGCCGTCATCAGCGGCCGAGCTGCTCCGGGACCAAGGTTGGAACGTAGATGCGAAGTCTGGCCGCCCGCCCGAGGAGCTCCACGCAGCCCTTGCCGATGCCGACGCGTTGATCGTCCGGAGCGCCACCCAGGTCGATGCCGACCTGATCGGCAAGGCGCCCGATTTGAAGGTAATCGCTCGTGCCGGCACCGGCGTCGACAACGTTGATCTCGACGCTGCCAGCGCCGGCGGCATTCTCGTCGTCAACGCGCCCGGTGCCAACAGCATCAGTGTCGCCGAGCACGCCTTCGCGCTGCTGCTGGCATCGGCCCGCTCGATCGCCCAGGCCGACGGCCTGATGAAGGCCGGCCGCTGGGAAAAGAAGCGACTGATGGGGACCGAGTTGCGGGGCAAGACGCTGGGGGTCGTCGGCCTCGGTCGAATCGGCCGCGAAGTGGTGCACCGGGCCCATGCGTTCGGCATGCGGGCCATTGCCCACGACCCCTTCATCACCGGTCAGATTGCGGCCGACCTCGATGTAGAGCTCGTGGAGCTCGACGACCTGTGCACCCAGGCTGATTTCATCACCCTGCACGTGCCGTCGAGCGGCAAGCCGCTCTTCGACGCCGAACGGCTGTCGCACTGCAAGCCCACAATGCGGATCATCAACACCGCGCGCGGCACGCTCATCGACGAGGCGGCCCTGGGCGACGCCATCGAGCACGGTGTGGTCGGCGGGGCCGGGTTGGACGTGTTTCAGACCGAGCCCCCGACCGGCACACAGGTCACCGGCTTGCCGCAGGTTGTCGCCACGCCGCACATCGCCGGGTCCACGCGTGAGGCACAGGAGCTCGTCGGTCTCGAAACCGCGACTTGCGTGCGCGACTTCCTGCAGGCGGGTATCGTGCGCAACGCGGTGAACTATCCATCGCTCGCACCTGATGAGCTGAAGCGGATCCAGCCCTACACGGTGTTGGCGCAGCGGTTGGGCGCGTTTCTGGGCCAGAGCTCGACCGCCCGAGTCGAGTCGGTGTCCATCCGGTACTACGGTGAGCTCGCCGAGGGGAACAACGAGATGCTCGTCGGCGCGACCCTGGTCGGCTTCTTTGGCACCGTACTGTCGACGAACGTCACGCCGATCAATGCGCGCGCGCTCGCCGGCGAACGCGGCATCGAGATCATCGAGTCGCGCATCTCCCACTTGGCTTATGCCCCGGAGATCGCCCAATCCATGCTGCGCCGACAGCAGGCCGGCGCCATCATCGCTGCTCGGCGCAAGAT
>JASLOY010000338.1 GCA_030745255.1 Vicinamibacterales bacterium | reverse complement strand
GCCGAACGCGGACACGCTGGTCAGGATGACGTCCTGTTTCACCGCCACGAGCGATGGATAGTCGAGCCCCATCGCCTGCAGCGCGGAATCGGGCAGGTTCGCCACGACGACGTCGGCGGTGGCCGCCAGTCGTCGTACCACGCTACGCCCGGCCGGCTTCATCGGGTTCAGCGTCAGGCCGCGCTTGTTGCGGTTCACCTGCATGAACATCGCGCCGTCACCGCTCTCGGTCAGCGGCACCACGAAGCGGTCTTCGCTTCCCCGCACCTTCTCGACACGGACTACGTCGGCGCCAAGGTCGGCCAACAGCGCCGCGCAGAACGGCCCGGCGATGTAGCGCCCGAAATCGAGCACGCGGATTCCGTCGAGCACGCCTGCCATTCAGTCCCCCTTCGTCGTCGACCCGGGCGACGCCCCAGGCTCCTGGATACGGTAGTCAGCGACCTGGATCTCGTGTCCGTAATCGCCAAAGTCACCGTCGGTGCGGGCCTGCCGGAATTCGCCCCAGTTCACGGTGCGATACTTCGGCGATCCGGGATGGGCAGCGGCCGCGGCATCAGGCATGACGAACGGCGCCACATCGGTGTCGTACGCCGGATTGAAGAAGAACGGGATGCTGTAGCGCGGCCGGTCGCTGATCGGGCGCACCCGGTGAAGCGCCGCCCGGTACAGGTCGTTCGACCAGATCTGCATCATGTCACCGATGTTGATCACCAGGGCGCCGTCGCGCGGCGTCACGTCCAGCCAGCCGTCGTCAGTCCGCACCTGCAGGCCACCGACGTCATCCTGCAATAGGACGGTCAAGGCCCCGGCGTCGGTGTGATGCTGCAGCGCCATGTCGCCGAGATCGGTCACCGTGGCGGCCACGTCCGGCTCGAGCGGGTCGTCGAGCGGATAGTAGTTCAGCCGCGCGAATCCGGTGTGCACAGGGCTGAAGTGCGGCGTGAGCGTGCTCTCGTCCGCGCCAATCCCGGCACACAGCGCCCCGAGCAGCCGGAACGAGAGCTGCTCACATGCGGCGACGTACTCGAGCATCGTCGCTCTGAACTGCGGCAGGGTCTGGGGCCAGCGGTTCGTTCCGTCGACCGAGGCGTGGTTGTCAGGGTGGTGTTCGGGCAACTCGGGATGCGGCAGCGCCGCGAAGTCGAACACCTCTTTCAAGTCACGCCGGTTCTTGGTCAGCTCCCGGTCATAGTAGCCGCGCGGGTTTTCTCGCGTGCGCACGAGGGTCCGCTTCACCTCCATCGGCTGGTCAAAAAAGGCGCGCGCCCCTGCCCAGACCTGGTCGATCAAATCGTCAGGCAAGCCGTGGCCCGTGACCTGAAAGAATCCCCAGTCGCGGGCAGCCGAGGCAATGGCGGCAATGAGGCGCGCTGGACTGGCTCCGGTACCGTCGAGTGGCGAAACGTCAATGACGGGTATAGGAGCGGCCACCGCGGCCCATTATCCTCTGTCAATTCGCCTTCAGCACCCCCGTGCCTGCCGTTGGAGGGCTTCACTGCGTCCTAACCGAACAGGTTGAAACGCACGATGCACCAAAGGGCTTCCACGGCGTCCATGGGACCAATCTTCTTGCCCTGGGCATAGTCACGTCCGTAATAGGAGACCGGTACCTCGTAGACGCGGCACTTCATCCTTGCGACCTTCGCGGTGAGCTCGGGCTCGACGCCGAACCGCTTCGAGGTGATGGTGATCCTGCTGGCAACATCGGACCGGAACACCTTGTAGCAGGTCTCCATGTCCGTCAGGTTCAGGTTGGTGAACGTGTTCGACACGAGGGTGAGAAAGCGATTCCCGACGTAGTGCCAGAACAAGTGGCATCGGTGAGTCCCGCCAAGGAAGCGTGATCCGAAGACCACATCCGCCTTGCCTTCCTCGATTGGCCGCAGCAGCATCGGATAGTCTTCTGGGTCGTACTCCAGGTCGGCGTCCTGGATCAACACCACGTCACCGGTGGCGGCCCGGAAACCGGTCGCCAACGCTGCCCCCTTTCCCTGGTTGACCTCGTGCAGCAGCACCCGGATCCCGCACTGGCCGTCGAACTCAGACAGCAGCTCGCGTGTGCCGTCGCTGGAGCCGTCGTCCACAACCAGGATTTCCTTGTCGAAGGGCGTGTCGATCACTTGTTGCAGGAGCTGCTCGATGGTCGGACTCTCGTTGTACGCGGGGATCACGACCGACAGCCGCAGCGGCGAGATCAATGGCCGTTCGGTCCGATCAGGCGCTACCAGCATGAGCGTGCACCATGTTGGCGAGGTTGCCGCAGAGCCGTAGACACTGGTTGCGCGGCGCGAGTGCGGCGAACAAGACACATGACGCGAATCAAGGCTTTCGGCGCTGCCACCAGCTCCCCCTCTAGATGTAATACCAGAAGGGCACGCGCAGGATTTCCAGCGCGGGGAGGATCGAGAGATTACCCAGGATCCAGAGCATCCAGAACCAACGATTTTGAGGCAGCACGAAGTTGAACGCGAAGGTCATGGGCAGGAGTACGCGCGTCGCTGCGCCGGGGACGCCCTCCCACACGGCTGGACCCAAGGCGGCCATCAGTACAACCGACCCCATCCCCGCACGCCACCACGGGTTCCGCCAGTCGCGAAGGACCAGCAGCGCGGCAGTCTGGGTGGTCAGGCCGATCATGGCATACAGGCTCAACCGGTAAAACGAGTCCCAACCCTCGTCACGCAAGGCCGCGAGAGTTAGGCTCCAGTTCTCGAGATACCCGGCAAACGGCACTGCGAAGTTTCGGCCACCGCCGACACTGTCGAAGTCGAGGCGGGCAGCCACAAAAAGCATCCACAGCGCCAAGGGGCCAGCGAGCATGAGCCCCCAAATGAACAGGTCCCGCCAGCCGTAGCGCTTCAGACATCCCGGCGCGAGCAGAACCGCGCTCGAGAACAGATTGATGTCCTTGCCCAGACCGGCGAGGCCGATCAGACCGGCGCTGCGCCGCACGCGGCCTCCTTCGATGGCTAGGATGCTCGCGGCGATCAGCAGCATGCCGGGTCCATCCGGCAGCGCGGCCACCACAGAGATGATCGCACCATGACTGAACATGCACCCAAACCAGCGAGCCATGTTTCGCAGGTCCGTCGGTGGGAACCAGCGGCAGAGCACCCACGCGAGGAGGAGCCAGAGGACAACGTACTGAATCGCGTAGGCTTGCAGGATCCAGCGCGGTTGACCCAGACCGAGTAGAAAAGCGGTCCAGGAGAAGAGGATCCGACGCGCTCGATATGCCGGAGCGTCGAGCGCCTCGCCGAGCGCCGGATCACGCAGGAGCGGGTCGACCGCAAGCTGCGCGTAGAACTGGCCGTCATAGCCGAATGAGCCTTCCTCGATGCTGCGCGGAATGGCGCGCACCGCGGGCAACCGCTGATCTTCGAGGAGCCCCCCGAACCGAATGAGGACGGTCATGCCGTTCTCCGGTTCGTACAATCTAGCGATCGACGTGACGAAGAGCACGAGTGCTCCGACGTAGAGCAACAGGATCCTGCGCCGCCAGAACTGCGCCCAGAACCGGGGAATCGCGTCTCTGGCAACACCAACGCCAGCGATCGCAAGAAAATGCAGTGTCTGAGCGTAGATAACCGCCACGCACAGGCCAAACGTGTGAGCCGCGAGCAATACGGCGAAATCCGACAGCCACGGCGCAATGAGCACCGTTGTCAGGAACAGCAGAAAGAGCGACGCCAGTACCCGACGGACTCGACGGACGTATCTGTTCTTGAAGGTGCCGGAAACTCTGGGAGACATCAGCAGGACGCCGAACAGGGCGAGCGACAGCAGGACACCCGGCCGGTCGGAGGCGCTGGCCGATGCCGGCGCGACTACGAACTCGAACGCGCCTCGCGAGAATCCGTGAACGTTCGAGATCTGGAGAAACTCCAGCAGCCATTCGTCACCGTCACTGCTGAGAGTAAGAAACTGACCGGTAGACTGCGCGCTGTCAGTGGGAAGACTGAGATCGACCCGTGTCACGCGATTGCCTGGGAGCAAGACCTCGGCGACCATGTCGTCGCCGACCGCAACCCGCACGACCCGCGTTGCTGCACGCTCGTTGGCGAGGCGAAACACGAGCGCAGCCGGCTGTCCCGCCAGTTCGGACAAGCCACCCAACTGGATGATGACGCTGCCCTGCGAGTCTGCGCGCCGGCCGCGTATCACCCGGACCCGCTGTTGCTCGAAGTCGACGTACACACACTGATGCAGTACAACGGCGCAGAAGGCCGCAACCACGATTGCGCCACGCCGGGGGTGTGCGAGTCGGGTAGCCGTTTACTGGATCTCCATGGTCAGTGCGCTGCGACTGACAGATCGTGCATGTTCGGGTGGCCGCGCCCGCTCGATGTTTGCGACGTGAGTAGCCAATGCCAGCTCCTGCGGCGCAACGCCCGCGGGGCAGTCCCGCACGTCAGGTCGAGCGATTCGCGAAGGAATCGTACCAGCCGCCGGCTCGCCCTCGACCGGGCATTGTAACCTGGTTCGCACGGCCCTCCGGTGGCGACGGGTGAGAGACGAGCGCATGTTCGGGCCGAAGAGAGGGGCCCCAGATGACCGGGAGGCGGTCGATGATTCAGCGGCTCAGAAGACCCTCGGCTACCTACGCCAGAACTACAGCGACCCGAGGAATGCGAGCAGCGATGTCCGGGAGTCGGAGTCCAGGTCGTCAAAGCCCCGACGAGCAAGGTCGGCCTCGATCCCGTGGGCCCGGATGGCATCGGACGCGGTCGCCGCGCGGCCATCGTGCAGCAACGGTCGGCGGAACCGGAGCCCCCAGAGCGCCGGTGT
>JASLOY010000337.1 GCA_030745255.1 Vicinamibacterales bacterium | reverse complement strand
CGCGCGGCGAGCTCGAATGAGCGCAACCGGGCGTCGTGATCGAAGATGTGGCCCGTGATGATGACCTCGTCGGCGCCGGTGCGCGAGACAAACGCCTCGATGCCCTCTCGCACCATCTCCGGTGTGCCGACCGCCGAACACGCCTGCGCCTCGTCGAGCATCTGGCGCTCCGCGGGCAAGAGGGTCCCTTCAAAGCCCGCAACCGGCGGAGGCAGAGGACACGGTTTGCCGCGGCGCAGGCTCAGGATAGCCTGTTGCGCGGAACTGCGCAGTAGGCGGGCCTCGTCTTCGGTGTCGGCTGCAAAGACGTTGAAGCCGACCATTACGTAGGGTTCCGCAAGGTGCGCCGAGGGCTGAAAGCGCGCGCGGTATATGTCGAGGGCCGGCATGAGCGACGCGGGCGCGAAGTGCGAAGCGAACCCATAGGGCAGCCCGAGCGCTGCGGCGAGCTGCGCCCCGAACAGGCTCGACCCCAGAATCCAGATCGGGACATCGAGTCCGGCGCCGGGAACCGCGCGCACGCGCTGCCCCGGCTCGGCGGTCTTGAAGTAGTGCTGCAGCTCGGCGACGTCGCGGGGGAATGCGTTGACGTCTCCGTCCAGATCTCGTCGTAACGCGTGGCTCGTTCGCCGGTCGGTGCCGGGCGCGCGGCCCAGCCCAAGATCGATTCGCCCGGGGAACAGCGCCGCCAGGGTTCCGAACTGTTCCGCGATGACCAGCGGGGCGTGATTGGGCAGCATGATGCCACCGGCACCCACTCGAATCGTGGACGTCGCGTTGGCGATGTGGCCGATGACCACCGCGGTGGCAGCGCTGGCGATGCCGGGCATGTTGTGGTGCTCGGCGATCCAGTAACGGCGATAGCCCCAGCGCTCGGCATGCCGCGCCAGGTCCACGCTGTTGCCGAGGGCCAGTGCAGCGTCTCCGCCTTCTGGAATCGGAGACAGATCGAGGATGGAAAATGCGGTCATGTCCGTCGATGCGTCAACCTCAGAGTCTGCCACACTTCGAGGAGCCTAAGACCGGATCCGAGTGACTGGGCACGATCGAGGCCGCCGTCCGCCCGTTCAGTGCCGGTCCAAGACGGCCCGACGGCGTAGAATGAGCAGCGGAGGGAGCCATGACCACGCAAAGGGCCATCATCGGAATCTCGTCCAGTGCGGTGCTCGTCGGTCTCGCAACCGGCGTCGCGCTCGGGCGTCAAAGCGTCGAAGGGGACGTGCAGGAGCTGCACGCCGCCTACTATCAGTATTTCGCCGACGGCCGGGCCGACGAGATCGCCGAGCGAATCTACCACCCGAATCGCATGTCATTCGGCCAGAACGGCGTCACGATCTCGAGCGGACGGGACGAGGTGGAGAGTGGCTTCCGGCGCGCGCTCGAGCGCCTCGCCGCCGAGCGCTACGACCATTCGGAGATGCCCAACCCGAGCATCTGCGCGCCGAACCCCGGCACGGCAATCGTCAGCGGCATGTTCCGGCGCTACCGGGAAGACGGGAGCGTGCTCGCCGAGCTGGGCCAGACCTACATCTACGGCCAGACCGACGACGGCTGGAGAATCCACGCCACCATTGCGCACGGCCCCGAGACGGTCATCGGCTGTCTCGAGTAACGGCGTTGACGACGACCGATCTCAGTCCGGCAAGGCGAACACGAACAGATTGTTGCCGTTGCTCGGCCGCAGCTCTGGCGTCAACTGCAGGAAGCTCGGTGTGGTCGCGGCACCGCCGGTGCTCACGGCCAGATACTGCCGACCGTCGACCGCGTAGCTGATGGGAAAGCCGCTGACCGGTGAGCCGAGGTTGATCTCCCATAGCACCTCGCCGGTCACCTGGTCGAAGGCACGGAATCGACCATTCGCATCGCCACCGAACACGAGCCCGCCACCGGTCGCCACCAGCGACAGGGTCGCCGCGCGCTGTTGGTGCAGCCACGTGGTCTTGCCGGTTTCGGCCGAGATCGCATACACCGCGCCAAGCTGCTCGGTGCCGGGCGCGAGCTCATGGCGGACTGCCAGCGCGTAGATACGGTGTGACGCATCAGGCGACGTCGTCGCCAGCAGGCGCTGACACATGTTACGCAGCGGAAAGTACATCGTGTTCGTCAGGGGGCTGTAGGCGCCGGCTTCCCAGTCCTTCCCGCCGTGCATGTTGGGACAGGCGAGGACCTCCTGTCCTTCGGCGCTGAAGATGACCTCTGCATTCTCGGTCACCGCTCCGGTCGCACCGTCGATATCGTTGATCACGTTCTGCGCGATGGTGGGGGTCGCCCAGAGGAACTCGCCGGTTTCGCGGTCCAGCGTGTAGACCACCCCGGTCTTCCCGGGAATACCAGTCATCACCTTCCGCACCTCGCCCGGTTGGAGCCGCGGGTTGATCCAGCTGACGGCGTCGGGGTCCGGCGCGACGACGGTGTCGAGGAGCAGGCGCTCGAATGGATGGTCGAGATCCCAGTGATCATTCAGGTGCTGGTAGTACCAGCGGATCTCCCCGGTGTCGACCTCGAGCGCCAGCGTCGAATTGTGATACAGATGCTTGTTTTCTACCCCGCCAAGCATGAACTTCGGCGCCGGTGAGGTGACCGACGTGCCTATGTAGATCAATCGCAACTCGGGGTCATAGCTCGGCGGCATCCAGGTGCCGACATGCACCCGGTCTTCGTATGGCACCCCGCCCCAGGTCTCGTCCCCCGGCTCCCCTGGCGCCGGTATCGTCCGGCGTCGCCACAGCTCTTCTCCGGTGCGGGCGTCGTGGGCCGTGATGACGCACGATTCGGGCCCCCCTCTGGGCCGGCAGCTTCGTCCCGAGATCGCCTTGCCATCGGCAATGATCGGGCCGGAGCTGTGTCCGACCGGCGTCTCCTGATAGTCGAAAATCTGTGTCTCCCAGGCAATCTCCCCAGTGGCGACATCGAGCCCGAATACGTAGTTGTCGTCGCTGGTGTTGATGATGAACCGGTCGTAGATCGCGATGTTCCGGTTGTTGCGCGCGTTGCCGCCCACGAAGTCGTACACATCGTCCGGGAGATCACGGCGATGGGCCCATTTCAGGTCGCCGGTCACGGCATCGATCGCCTCGATGACGTCGCTCGCCTGGGGCATATAGAGCACGCCGCCGTAAGCCAGAGGCGTTCCCTCCTGACGCCCACGCGCCAGCGCTCGTGACCAGACCATCCGCACCGCACCGACGTTGGCCCGTGTGATCTGGTCCAGCGGACTGTAGCCCCAGCCATCGAGCGTCCGGCGCCACATGAGCCAGTCCTCTGGCGCTGGACGTTGGAGGATGGCGTCCGTCACCGGGACGAACCCCGTGGCGGACTGTGTCTGGCCCTCGACCGGCGCCTGGACCAGGGCCAGCGCCGCGATCGCCACACACAGCATCGTGGCGACCAGAAGCCGGCCGGACATCGTTGCTGTCCGGCCTTCGCCCCGACCACTTGGTGTACTGCGAATCAGTGTTGCCGTCGTCATCGCGTGAACCGCGCCAATCCGAACGCGTCTCTGAATCTGATCCATCATGCGATTCACTCTCCCGAAGCCGGTCCTCGTCACGGCAAACTGAACGCGACGTATTCGGCGCCAGATGGCGGCCCCGAGCGACCGCCGCCGGCCGCGATGACGACAAACTGCTTGCCGTCGACGCTGTAGAGCGCCGGTGTCGAGAAGCCGGCGGCCGACAGCTCGGCCTTCCACAACACCTCGCCAGTCCGTGTGTCGTAGGCGCGCATCATCTTGTCGGGTGTCGCCGCGATGAAAATCAGCCCGGACGCCGTCACGACTGGCCCGCCGTAGTTGACCGCGCCGAAGCCCAGATCCGGATGCGAGAGGTAATTGCCGAACGGGACCGACCAGGCGATGTCGCCCGTGGCCAGATCGATCGAGTTGAGCGTCCCCCACGGGGGCGTGTTACCTGGGAGATCCTCGTGGTCGCGCAGGTACACGTATCCGCTGAGCACATAGGCGAGCTCGCTCGTCGGGTCGTCGGGCTCTGGTTCGACCTGGGAGATGTACCGCATCACGGCCCGGCGCTGGGCATCGTCGAAGTGCGCGAAGCTCGGCATCCGACCGCTCCCATCGTTCATGATCGCCCGGATCTCGTCGGTCTCCAGTCGGTCACGCACACCGAGAAGCGCTGGCCCCGTCTCGGTGCCTTCGAGCTCCAAACCGTGACAGCTCCCGCAATGCTGCGCATAGGTGCCGTAGTTGCTCGAGCCGGCCGGCACTTCACTGAGCGTGAGGATGCCGGGCACGTCGTTCGCGTTGACGATCAAGTGGTTGGTGCTCGGATCGAACGCCGATCCTCCCCACTCGGCTCCGCCGTCATACCACGGCTGCAGTAGCACCGTGCCGACCTGTGGCGGCGCCCACGGCCGCAGATCCCAGTCTGCGATCTGATCTTCGACGAACGCTCTGGCTTCCCCGGTGCGGTCCGTGACCTCGAACGTCTGTCGGCTGAACGCCACCGTCGACAAGGGCTGGCTCGCCGCGGGAACCTCGCCCGGCAGGGTGCTCGAGAGCTGCTCCACCTCGACGATGGGGTACATCGACTCGCCCGTCTCTCGGTCGAAGACGTAGAGATGGCCCGACTTCGTTGTCAGCGCGACTGCGTCAATCGTCCGGCCATCGCGTTCGAGCTGCACCAGGGTCGGTGGCGACGGGTTGTCGCGATCCCACATGTCGTGACGGACCACCTGGTAGTGCCACTGCAGCGCACCGGTCCGCGCGTCGAGCGCCACCAGAGAATTGGCGTACAGGTTGTCGCCCAGCCGCTTCGCACCGTAGAAGTCCGGTGTCGCGGAACCGGTCGGCGC
>JASLOY010000336.1 GCA_030745255.1 Vicinamibacterales bacterium | reverse complement strand
CTCTGGGTGGTGCCCCCCCCCATCCCGCGCAGCCCCGCCCAACCACCCCCCCCTCGCTCGGCCGGGCGGTCTGTTTCCAACCCCCTTGTGCAAACGCCGGGCTCGGCGAAGCCGAGCCGCTCCAATGATCTTCTGCCTCCTGCCTTCTGACTTCTCTTCCGTGTTAGCGCGTCAGTCCACCGTCCAGAGCGTGACGTTCGACTCGTCCTTGATGAACAAGCGGTTCCCCGAGATGGTCGGCTGCGCCCAGGTGGTGCTGTCCGATACCTCGTAACGGGTTACCTGCGTGAAGCTGGTGCGGTTCGACCGGGCGACGATCAGGTCGCCATCGTTGTTCAACAGAAACAGCAGGTCGCCAGCTCTGACCACGGCCGAGTTGGTCGCTTCGCGGCCCTCGGTCCGCCAGAGCGTCTCGCCGCTGCCGGCATCGAGCGCGAAGAACTGCCCGGCGCGCAGGTGCGACATGCCGAAGAGCGTGCCGTCGGCGAGCACGGGGGTGCTCATGAACATCGAGACCTCGTCCGTTTCCCAGACAGTCTCGGTTGTCCAGCGTCCCCCCAGGCGTGTAGGCCGGAATCTGGCGACTCCCAGGTCGTGACCGGTGACGATCACGTCCTCGCCATCGATAATCGGTGTGATCGAGTTGTTCGTGGATCGGGAGACGAACGGTCGCTCCCAGAGCAGCGCGCCGTCGTCGGCTGCGACCCCCACGATGTGCTCTTGGGTCACCGTGACGATCTGTCGCACGCCGTCGATGACCGCGACCATCGGCGAGGCGTACCCCGGTCCGTCGCCCTCCCAGCTCCAGACCACACTGCCGGTGTCGGCGTCGAATGCCGTCAGTGCGCCGTCGTCGTGTCCGCCCACGTGGAAGATCACGTGTCCGTTGTCGGCGACCGGTGAGAACGCGGTGGCATACAGCGGCTCGACAGCTTGGGCCGGTTTTCGCCACAACAGCTCGCCGTCGGCGGCGTCGAACGCCGAGACGACTCCGTTGATACCGAGCGTATAGAGCTTGCCGTCGTAGAACAGCGGTGTCGATTTCGGCCCTGGACCGTGACTCTGGGTTCCCGCGTTGTTGCGATAGGTGCCGTCGTAGCCGGAGCGCCAGATGACAGCGCCGCTCGCGGCGTCGAGCGCCATCACCACCTCTTCGGTGTCCAGCCGGCCAAATGTGTAGACTCGGTCGCCGACCAGGATCGGCGTGGCGTAGCCGCGACCCGTCTCCACCTGCCACTGTCGGGTCAGCTGGGTCGGCCAGGCGGCCGGCTCGGTGAACGCCGCCGCCGCGCCGTCGCGATTCGCGCCCCGCCACTGCGGGTAGTCGAGCGGTCCCCCCTGCCCCAGAGCGTCCCCGGCCGAACCGATGAGGACCGCCGCCGTCACCCACGCCACATATCCACTCTTCATGCACGCCTCCCCGATCCGATTCTACCTCTGAGAGAGGGCTCACGTTACACTAGGCGACCTCTGATGCCTGATCGACAAGAGCGTCTTCCGCTAGTCCTCTTCGGGCTGTTCCTGGCTCTGTGCGTCACTTTCGCGCTGACGTTCGTCATCGAGGAGGTTCCGTTCGAGGACATCCCGTTACCGAGCGGCGGGGTCGAGCGCGTGACCACCGGCCACGGTACGACGCACGACCAGTTCCCATCGATGGACCACGCCGGCCCAGGCGGCGAACGGCGCGGCGCCGTCTGGTGGCTCGGCTTGAGCTTCGGGTTGCTGCAGCTCGCGATCATCTTTGGCTGCCTGGCGCTTCCCGTGAAGCGCCTCGCGCTGATCCGAACGCCCCTGGCGCTTTGTGGCCTTGTCCTCGCCGCGATCTTCGTGGCGATGGCGGTCAGCTATCGCGGGTACGCCGGAGACGGCATGCCTGCGTTGATTTTCTCGCTGCCCATTCCGACCGCCTGGTTCCTTTATGCGTTTTGGCCGGCCCAGTTCTTCGTCGTGGCGCTCTACGTGCTGCTGTTCAGCCGCGCATTCGTGACCCCCGTGGACATAGCGCGATTCCGGGAGATCCTAGCGAAGCGCCGCCTCGAAGAGACGACAAAGACCTGATATGGCAGTACGGCTCTGCTTCGCTAGTCAGCTTTTCCTGCAGCCCCGCTACGCGGGGGCCGTGCCGTGGCGGCGTGACGAGACTGGTGGCATGCATGCTCTCGTTCGTCAGGCACGGCTGGCCCGGCGGCGTCACGAGGCGGCTGACCGCTGATGGACGATTCCCGCTCACTCGTCGTCCTTGCCTTCGTGCTTGCCTATCTGGCGATGTGCGTCGGGGTGGGCATCTGGGCGCTGCGCCGGACCACCTCGACGCGTGACTTCTTCATGGCGGGGCGCGACCTCGGCATCCTTGTCGTCGGGCTCGCGGTCTTCTCGAGCACCATGAGCGGTTTCGGCTTCGTGGGTGGGCCCGGACTGGTCTACCGGATGGGGCTCAGCTCGGCCTGGATGACCGTTATCGCCCCGCTCGGCTACTGCTGTGTGTTCTATCTGTTGGGCACGCGGCTGCGGATGCTGGCCGAGCTCCGCGACACCATCTCGCTGCCGGACGCGGTGGCAGCGCGCTATCGGAGCGAGCGGGCCAGGCTGCTGACGGCAGTCGCCATTCTCCTCGGGGTGGTCGGGTATCTGGGCACGCAGATCCTCGCCATGGCGACGGTGTTGCGTGACGTCCTCAACAACGTCTCGTTCATTCCTGAAGTGTCGATTCTCACCTGCATGATCATCGCTTGCGCCGTGCTGGTGTTCTACTGTGTGACCGGCGGCATCCTGGCGTCGGTCTACACCGACCTGGTGCAAGGCGCCATCATGATCGTCGCTGCCGTCTTCGTCTTCTTTGCGGCGCTGAGTGCCGTCGACGGCGGACTGACCGGCATCGTCACGACACTTGTCGCCGACGACCCGGAGTCGATTTCTCCCTTTGGCACGCTGGGCATGATGGGCTCACTGTCCTGGTTCGTGGTGTTCGTGCTTGGTGGCGCCGGCCAGCCGCATGTCATCACCAAGTTGATGATGAACCGCCGGGTCGAGGATGCCCGGCGCACGCTGCCGGTGAGCGCCGCAGGCTACGCGCTGTGCTCGCTGCTGTGGCTGAGCATCGGGCTGGCAATGCGGGCGCTCGTCATCCAGGGTGGGCACCCCGAGCTAGCCAACCCGGACGAGGCGGCGCCACAGTTCCTGCAGTTCCACGCCGGTCCGATGTTGGCCGGTATCGTGTTCGCCGGGCTCTTTGCCGCGATCATGTCGACCGCCGACAGCTTCCTGAACCTCGGAGCCGCCGCCGTGGTGCACGACATCCCAAAGGCGCTCTACGGTCGGTCGCTCTCGAACGAGCTCTTCTGGGCACGGGTGGCGACGGTGGCGCTCGCGGTCGGGTCGGCCATCTTCGTGCTCTACTCGCGGCAGGACCTGGTGGCGTTGCTCGGCGCATTCGGGTGGGGCACCTTCGCGGCCGCGCTCGTCCCGACGGTCGTCATCGGGTTCAACTGGAAACGGGCCACCGCCACCGCCGCCAACGTCGCCATCGCGACCAGCCTGCTGGTCAACTTCGGCATCGAGGTCTTCGGTCTGGCGGTCCCGTATGGCATCAACGGCGGCTTCGTCGCGTTGCTGCTGTCGATGACACTGTTCTTCGGGATCTCGCTGGCGTCCCCGCCGCCCACGCTCGACCCCGACATCGAGGCGGTGATGGAGTTGTGAGCGGGCGGGTGAGGGCTCGTCGCCAGCCAGCCTACAGACTTCGGGCTTCAGGCTCCGGGCGTTCTGAGGGACCGATACCGCGACAGGCTGGCTTGACTGTGGTAGATGCCGGCGGGTCGCAGACCCGCCCACTAATCCGAGGGCGCCTGAAGCCTGTAGCCAATAGCCCGTAGCCAGGAGGGCAAGCCCGACGCGCGAGCCATCGGGTTCGTGGCGAGCAGAGAATCATGCAAACAATAAAGGACGGCGGCCACCGACTGTTCGAGGAGGACGAGGAGACTTCCCGCTATGTGGCGGACCTACTGCGGGACCTCCGGACCCGGGGGCTCGATGCGGTGCATGAATATAGCCGCAAGTTCGACGATTGGGACCCGCCCGACTTCGAGCTCACTCCTGGCCAGATCGACGAGGCGATCGGCAAGTGCGGCGACCAGGTGGTCGCCGACACGGCGTTCTGCCAGGGCAACGTCCGGGCATTCGCCGAGGCGCAGCTTGCCACGCTGCTTCCGCTCGAGACCGAGATTCGACCCGGCGTCGTGCTCGGGCACAAACACATCCCGGTGCGCTGCGTTGGCAGCTATGTGCCCGGCGGCCGGTATCCGATGTTCGGCTCCGCGCAGATGAGCATCATCCCGGCCAAGGTCGCCGGGGTCGACACCGTCATCGCCTGTACGCCACCGGTCAAGGGAGAGGGGTACTTTCCGGCCACGGTCAACGCGATGAAGCAGGCGGGTGCCGACCGGATCTTCGTGCTCGGCGGTGTGCAGGCGTTCGCGTTGATGGCCTTCGGCATGGATGTGGTGCCGCCGGCCGACATGCTGTGCGGCGCCGGGAACCGGTTCGTCGCCGAGGCAAAACGCCAGCTGTTTGGACAATGTGGTCTCGACCTGCTCGCGGGTCCGACCGAGATTGCGATCATTGCCGATGACAGCGCCGACCCGGCCCTGGTTGCCTGCGATCTACTCGGCCAGGCCGAGCACGACCCCAACAGCGGCCAGATCCTGGTCTGTCTCAGTGAGGGGTTCGCGCGCCAGGCGCTCGCCGAACTGGAGCGCCAGCTCGAGGTGCTGCCGACCAAAGACATCGCGGGCGTCTCGTGGCGTGACAACGGCCGCGT
>JASLOY010000335.1:4530-4840 GCA_030745255.1 Vicinamibacterales bacterium | reverse complement strand
GCGCCCAGCCGCGGGCCCCGGCCACCAGCCACCGCTCGGCCCCCGCTCCCACGAGCACCGCAAGCGCAAAGTCCAGGAAAAACAGGTAGAAGGACAGGTGCACCGCCCCCAGCACCGGTACGGCCGCCATCAGGGGCGCGAGCCTCGGCACGGCCTGGAATAACGTCACAACCCCCACGAATCCGACCAGCGGGTATGCGATGTCCGCGACGCCGGCGAGGCCACGAGGCCACACCGCACGCGCGCCGCAGAGCACCACCAGCAATGGCAGCAGACTCATCCCAGCGAGAGTCGGACGGCCAGCCGCCGT
>JASLOY010000335.1:0-4520 GCA_030745255.1 Vicinamibacterales bacterium | reverse complement strand
TTCCCAGCGCCGCCTCGGTGCCGAAGGGGAAGGCCCAGCGAGTCGATTCGATGAATGTCTGGACGAACGGCAGCAGGATGAACGCCGTGAGGCCGGCCGCCCATAGTCCGACGCACGCACACGCGCCAACGGCCAACATCCGCGAGCGGATCGGCCCGTCGCGTCGGTCGCGCTCGCCGACGACGACGGTGCAAAGCAACAGGACCAGGGCGGTGAGCGGAAGGAACATTGGCGTTCCGAACACGATTGAGGCCACGAGTGCCAGCGAGGCGCCCGCCACGTACCTAGCCTCGCGCGTTCGCAGATACATCGTCGTTCCCGCAACGACGAACGGCAGATAAGCCATCGGGACCCGCAAGTGAGCTTCGAAGACGTCGAATTTCAGAGCGGATAGTGGGAGCCACTGGAACACCACGCCGCCGAAGAAGGACGCGACTATCGAGTAGCCAAGGACTCGCCGAAGCAGGACATACATACCGACGCCAGCGACGATTGAGTGGAGAAGCGGCGAGACACCGAAGGCCGCGGTCGGACCCGCCGCGATCGCAACGTAGCTCAGGGGATCGAAGGGACTCGCCGCCCCGGATCCGATGGCCGGCATGCCGCCGAAATTGGCGGTGTCCCAGAGCGCAATGCCTTCACGAGCCGCATTCTGCAGATGATGGATTACCGCCGGAAAAGTTCGTAAGTAGAAATCCTCACTCACGTTGTACTTCGATGTCAGGCCGAAGAAGAGAAACTCGTACAGGGCCGCCAGCGTCGTCAGCCCGTACGCCAGCGCGACGCCGGGGAGCTCCCAACGATGTCGAACCGCCTCGAGGTCGCTCACGCCCATCTGAATGTCCGCTCGTACGGCAGCTCCTCGCCAAGACGGACGGCTCGATGGCCCTGCTCGTGCGAGATGTAGGCAGCCACCAACGCGGTTACGGCCAGCCGGCCCGCTCTTCCGGTCGGCGCGTCGTTGCCCGTGAGGAGCGCGCTCAACACCGCGGCCGTGGAGCGAACGCTCTCCGCCGACTCGGTTCGCACAGTCGAATCCCGCGTCGGCAGGGCGTAGCGCGTCATCGGCTCGTCACGATGCGCAGGCTGGCGCACACTGAGCGACAGCGTCCCGGCGAGCTCGTCGATCACGAGTTGGCCGCACGGGCCCGCGCAGATCACCTTCAAGCCGTGTCCCTGGTCCGCCCCGATCTCCGCGTAGAACCGTCGGCCGGACGCCGTGGTCAGACGCACCGAGCCGGCCCGGTCCTCAAACTCCGGTCCGCGCGGACTCACGACGGGATCAGGCGACAGCCAGGCGGTCACCTCTGCGGGAACTTCATCGGTGAGGAAACGAAACATCTCGAAGTAGTGGAGACCGTTCATCGCCATTCCGCAGTTGCCGCCCACGACCGTGACGCTCGTGAGCCCGCCGAACGCCTCCGACGTGACGATCCGCTTTGCCTCCTGGTAGTGGGGCATGAAACGCATCTGGTGGTTGACGGCGAGGCGGGTGCCGTGCTCGTCACACACCGCGAGCATCTCGGCGCATTGTGCCAGCGACACGGCCATCGGCTTCTCGCATAGCACAAAGCGCGCGCCGGCGCGGGCGGCCAAGCAACTGTACCGGCAGTGTGTCGGCGCCGTGGTCGCAACGATCACACAGGTCGGCTTCGCATCCGCGAGCAGCCGTTCGGCATCCAGAAACCAACGCTCGCGAGGAATCCCGAACGCCTTACCCGCCTCTGCCAGCGCCTCCTCACGCACGTCGCAGATACCGACCACTGGCAAACTCAGGTCGCGCGCAACCTCCAAATGGCGCCGGCCCATGCTCCCGACACCTATCAACGCGGTCTCCACGGTCATGCCCCGGCCGTCTCGAGCCACTCGGCGAGTATCTCGGCCATCCGCGCGTGCCCACGCTCGGACCAGTGGCAATCGTATGAGAGATAACTCGGCGTACCAGCGTCAAGCCCCGCGCTACGGAGCCCTTCTGTCGGATCAAGCCAGGGGATGTCGTGGCGGCGGGCCGTCGCCTCGAGCCACTGCTGGAGGCCGGACCGTGGCCCCACCTGCACGTCGGGCGCAAGGCCGTACATGGCACGCGCCGCGCTGCACTCGCTTGGGCCCACCTGAAAGCCCATCGGCACAAACACCAGCACGAGTCGTCCGCCGTCTGCCCGAACATCCTCGCTGAAGCGTCGAAGCACCGGCTCCGACAGCTCAACATTGCGTAGCAGCTGCGGTGGCCACAGGTGAAGCGGTCGCTGCAGCCGCCAGAAGCCTTCCGTCGCGGGCGCAAGACCCAGAGCCGCCAACTGGCGCTCGAATACCTCCTGTGGCGCATCGAGCAGGACATCGACCTCCTCCGAGCGAAGGCCAGGGCGCTCGCGGTTTGGCTCCGCTCTGCCCTGGTCTGCCCCGATCGCCAGCAGCGCGCCGCGCAGGCGCTCGCGAGCAAGCCGCCAGAAAATCGCCACACGGAGCCGTCGCAGGGCGCGGTGCGCAGGGGAGGCCGGAGCCCCGATGTCGAACCGTTCCGGCCGGCCGTCTGGACCAAACGTGGCCTGCCGGAGGTAGTAGGGATCGGAGAGTTCGTCATAGCCCGGATCCACGTCGTTGTGAAAAACGAACAGAAACACCACGCGAGGCTGAAACCGTCGACCGACCTTGAGATACCAGTTCCACTCCAGCACCGGCGCCCAGCTTCCCATCCCGTGGCTGACGACCTGGTCGCCAGTCGCTTGCAATCGGCGCTCGAGGACGCGCCCAATCGTCTTCTCGTACTCCACCTCGTCGGCCTGGATGAAGCTGTCTCCGATCAGCATCACCTGGGCGCGGTCGACGTCACTCTCGGCCCCTCGCATACCGAGCGAGTTGATCACATTCTCCACCGGCTCGAAATCGTCCGGCGGCGTCGGACGGCGCACGAATCTATCCCCTGGACGATAGTTGTGATGAAAGGTCTGGCTCGTCTCCGGCACATACGGCTCCGATACCCACTTCTCCAGCGACAACGCCCGGATGGTCAGTTCGACACCAGCGAGCGCGCCAAGCACCGACATGATCACGAGCCCGGCCCTTGCGCGGCCCCGGTGGCTCATGACGGTCCACCCCGCCAGGCAGCAGACACCACATGTGGACAGCGCCACATTGACGACCTCCCAACCCGCGGCGAGAGCATCGAGCACACCCGCCGCACCGAGCGCCGCGCCGACAGCCAAGGGGAGGGTGCTGGCCAGCTTCATGAGCTCGCTCCGAGCGACTGCATCTCGACCATGCGGCTAAAAGTGGCGCCTTCCGCGCACAGGTCGTCGTACGAACCGTGCTCCACGACGCGGCCGCGGCTGAGGACGTAGATATGGTCGGCCCTGACGATGGTCGACAGACGATGGGCAATCGCGACAACGGTGGTCTCGCGCGCAACCGACTCGATCGCCTGTTGAATCAACCGCTCCGACGCAGAGTCGAGCGAGCTGGTGGCCTCGTCCAGAATGAGCAACTCCGGCTTGCGCACGATCGCCCGGGCGAGTGCCAGGCGCTGGACCTGCCCACCAGAGAGACGGACGCCGCGATCGCCGACGACCGTATCGTATCCGTCCGGAAGCTCGTCGATGAACTCAGCGGCATGCGCGAGACGACAAGCGGTCGCAATGTCTTCGTCGGTCGCCTCCTCAAGGGCCCAGCGAATGTTGTCGCGAATGCTCATGTTGAACAAGACGCTTTCCTGAGGCACGTAGCCAAGCCGGCGACGATACGACACTCCGTCAATATCCGACATCGGACGCCCATCGATGACGATCCGTCCAGTCTGCGGCGTGTGGAGCCCGATGAGCAGGTCCACGAGCGTAGACTTGCCCGCGCCAGATTCTCCAACAAAAGCCGTCAACCGCCCCTTCGGGATGCACGCTTCGATCTCGGTCAAGGCCGGTGGCCGTCCCGGATGCGTGAACGAGACCCGCTCGAACACGATCTCCCGATCGAACCCGTCGAACGCACGCTGGCCGGTGGATTGTCGCTCCCGCCGCGCCGCAGCGCGAAGCTCGATGACACGTTCGTAGCTTGCGAAGAAGACATCGAACCCGTTCTTCTCCTCGACCAACGGTCCCATGGCCGGCACGACACGCAGGAGCGCATACAGCACGATCGCCGTCTCCGACAGCGGCACCTGGAGCTGGCGAGCAACCAGAAGCGCAAGGACGACGACTGTCAAGCCGAGCGGCGCGTAGAACACCGGGATCGAGCGAGTGAGCGTCTGCCAGCGGACGGTGATGCGGCGGTGCGTGTTGAAGACCCGATCGAACAAGGCGAGCATGCGTGGCTGGCTGCCGTACGCGAGAACGACCTTCGCGGCGCCGAACGTCTCGTGAAAGACCGCCGCAAGGGCGTTCGTGGCGTCCACGTTCTCACGCCCTAGCCGGTAGTTGACGCGGCCGAGCGCCGCGAACGGCCACACGAGCAGGAGGCCTGCACCAACACTCAGGCTCGTCAGCCTCCACGACACCCAAAGCGGGACCGCCACATACAGTCCAAGCTGGATG
>JASLOY010000334.1 GCA_030745255.1 Vicinamibacterales bacterium | reverse complement strand
GCTACCTCTAGAGCGCGTGTGCGGTCCAGTCGACCCGCTCGACCTCATGCAAGCTGGGTCAGCGTCGCCGCGACCAGCCGATAGAACCGGCCGACCGACGCCACGTGCACCCGCTCATCCGGAGAGTGCGGAAATTCGATCTGCGGCCCGACCGAGATCATATCGATGCCCGGAATCTTCTTCCCGAGAATGCCGCACTCGAGCCCGGCGTGAATCGCCTTGACCTCCGGCTCGGTTCCCAGCTCGCGCCGGTGCACCACCTTGACGACCTCGAGCAGCCGGGATTCGAGGTCCGGCTTCCAGCCCGGATACGCCATGTCTTCCTCGACCCCCGCCCCCGCGAGCAAACCGACGGCACGCACGTGGCGCCGCAACGCCTCGAGCGCGGAGTCTATGGAAGACCGGCTGCTGAGCCCGACGCGAAGCGCCCCGTTGAAGGGCTTGACCGTCGCCAGGTTGACACTGGTCTCGACCAGATCGGGGATGTCGTAGCTCATCGCCTCTACGCCGTGCGGGAGCGCGTTGACCAGGCGGAGCACCCGCTCGGTTGTCGCCTCGTCCCAGACCGTCTCGGGCGCCGGGGCATCATCCACCGACAGCTGCATGCCGGGGTCGGCCGGCGCGTACTCGGCCGCGATCGTCGCGATCTCCTGTTTGACCGCCGCCATCAGCCCGTTCCGGCCCTCCTCAGTCACGATCACGGTCACGAACGCCTCGCGCGGAATCGCATTGTGAGCGCTGCCGCCGTCGAACCGGGCCAGACGGAACCCGCCGCCCAGGTGCGCCGCCCACAGCGCCCTGCCGAGCAACTTCACCGCGTTGCCGCGCTGAAGATGAATATCGCAGCCCGAATGCCCACCTTTGAGACCGGTCAGCGCAATCGACAGCGCCACACCGTCGACCGGCGCCGGCTCGGTTTCGAGCCCGAGCGTGAGCTGGGTGTCCCCCCCACCCGCGCATCCGACGTAGACGATGCCATCCTCCTCCGAATCCAGGTTGATCATCTGGCGGCCGAGCAACAGGTCGGCGTCGAGCTGGGTCGCACCGGTCAACCCCGTCTCCTCGTCGACGGTGAACAGCAGCTCCAGTGGCCCGTGCGCAAACTCCATCTCCCCCATCACGGCCAGCATCGTCGCCACGCCAACACCGTTGTCCGAACCCAGCGTCGTGCCGGTCGCCGCGAGATACTCGCCGTCCATCCGCGGGACAATCGCGTCGGTGGTGAAGTCAAAATCGACATCGGCGTTCTTCTCCTGCACCATGTCGAGGTGGGACTGCAGGATGGTGACCGCGGCGCCCTCATGCCCCGGTGTCGCCGGTTTGCGCACCACGAGGTTCCCGGCGGCGTCGACCTGATGCGCCAGCCCGCGACTGTCGGCCACCGACACGACATGGTCACGCATCCGTCCCTCGTCCTTCGAGGCGCGGGGAACAGTCAGAATGCTGTCGAAATGCCGCCAGAGGGCGGCCGGTTCAAGTTCTCCAACGAAGGTCATAGATTCTCCCGGGCAGGTGTATTATCAGTCCTACCCTACATGGCTGCGCTACCGGGTGTCACGCGTGCGGCGACCGTGCTTGGGCCCGAGCCCCGGGGTGGCCACTCGCCACGTGCGTTCCTCACGGTGCTGATGGCCGGTGCGCTGTGCGCGCCCATCTCTGCGCAGACCCGTCCACAGGGGGGGACCACAGCCCCCACGCGACAGGAACAAGGAAAGGCTCCGGTGCCGTCGGCGGCCTCAATCGCTCGAATCAGGCGCGCATTGGCGCTCGAACGCACCACCGACTTCCCTGACGCCGCTGATCTCAATTTCGTCGACACGACGAGTCTCGTTGACGAACGGCCCTCCGTCGAGCTGTTCCGCGGTTTCGACTTCGTCGGGGGCGTCGATCTGATCACCGGCACGAGCGGCGCGGGAGAACCGATCCCAATGGGGGGACCAACGCATCGCCAGATGATGGGCAACATGACGCCACGTGAGTTCACCGAGGTGGGATCGAGCGACGTGCTCGGCCTGACCACCGCCTCGGCCTTCGCGTTGTTGCCGGCTGCCATCAAGACAGTCGCCGGCTGGTTCATGCGAGGCGATGGCGACGACGGACCCGAATTTCCGATTCTGACCGAGCCCGAGGAGACCCGCGCGCTTGCCGGCATCAGAGCCGACAGCCAGGTGCTCGACGCCGATGTTGATCAGCGCGGGCGAAGAGTGGCCTTGTCGCTGGTCGTGCCGTCCGACACGCCACCAGGCATCGCTCGCGCGCTCGGGGAACGCTTCCTGCTGCTGGTCAAGACGATCGCGTCAGCGGAGCCGGACCCCGACGACGGGGTCGGCGCTGGGGACTTCGACTACATCGTGCGCGTCGGCACACCCACCGAGACCGTGCTCGCCGAGGGTGGCAAGGCAACCTCCGACACGCGGATCAACTGGTAAGTCCAACGGGTTCGAAATCGGCGGTGCCGTGGGTGAGCGCGGCGGAGCCGGCCGGACGAGACGGCCTACTGAAACAGCTTCGGCCCCACCTCGTAGTAGAGGTCGCGCCGCCAGGTGATCCAGCTGTGCCCGAACTGGCTGATGTGCAACGCATGCTCAATGCCGTTGTCCGTCAGCACCTGTGAATGAGCCCTGGCGCCATCCGCGTTCTCGCCCTCGCCGCGGCCGATCCAGAACAGCCGCAGCTTGTCGTTGGCGGTGCGGGCGTCGGGCATGTAACTGCGCAGGTGACCCTCACGGTCGAGACCGGCACCGCTCATGAGACCGATGTGACTGAACAGATCCAGACGGGCGAAGCCGAGCGCCGCGGTTTGGCCTGCCCCCATCGAGAGGCCTACAATCGCGCGGCCTTCACGGTCTTCAATCGTTCGGAAGCGGGCCTCGACCCGCGGCATCACGTCGGTCAGCAGGTCCGCACCGAAGGCACCGGCGGGCGTGTCGGCCGGCACCTCGTTGGCGCCGGCCGCCACGTGACCGTTTGGCATCACCACGATCATCGGTGTCGCCGACCCTTCGGCGACCAGATTGTCCATGATGTGATGCGCGCCAGCGCTCACCCAGGTGGCGTAGGAGTTGCCGGCACCGTGCAGAAGATAGAGCACCGGGTAGCGCTCGCCGCTCGTCTCGTACCCTGGCGGCGTGTAGACGTTGAAGTGACGCACGAGGCTGAGGGATCTCGACTCGTAGTCCACCGTGGTGACGGCGCCGTGCGGCACCGGCTTCTGGTCAGAGTACAGCGGCTCCGCTCCGCGCACCGTCAGCCAGTTCTCGAGGGCCGCATCCCCCGGCTTGATGTCCAAATTTACCGGGTCGAGCGTGCGCACACCGTCGACCATGTAGACGTAGTCGTAGATGTCCGGCACCAGCGGTCCCACGGTGAGTGACCACACGCCGTTGGGGCCTTTCTCGAGCGGCACCTCGTCGTCGCTGAAACGACCCGTGTACCACGATTCGTCGTAACCGGGTACCTGCCTGAAGATTTCCGCAATGACAACCGTGACCCGCTCGGCATCGGGCGCCCGCAAACGGAAGGTCACCATCCGGTCCGGCGTCGCCTCAGGTGACAACACGGGCGCCGGCCGGTCCCCGGGGGCCTGAGCGAACACCGGCGACGAAGCAACCAGCAGCAGAGCGACCGCGGCAGCGATGGTTCTCATGAGCGCGTCCTTTCCTGGGATCCGACTCTTCGTAAGCTCTTGCACACGAGCGACCTGAACGCGACGACGAGGTCGTCGATGCAGCGTCACCAGGCGGTCCAGCCGCCGTCGACCGGCAGCGTCGCGCAGTTGACCATGCCGGCCTCGTCGCTCGCCAGATACACCACCGCATGCGCGATGTCCTCTGGCGTGGCGAGCTTACCGCTCGGGATCTTTCCCAACACGAATGCTCGGAATTCCGGCTGTTCGAGCCGCGCCCGGGTGAGGTTGGTCTCGACGAACGTCGGCGCGACCGAGTTGACCGTGACGCCGTGCTTGGCCCACTCGACACCCAGGGTGCGCACGAGGTTGATGATTGCGCCCTTGCTGGCGCAGTAGACCGGCTGGCCCGGAATGCCGATGAGCCCCGACTGGCTCGAGATGAACACCACGCGCCCAAACCCCCGGTCGATCATCTTCGGCGCCACCACCTGCGCGCAGAAGAAGCCGCCACGGACGTTCGTATTGAAGTGGTCGTCCCAGTTCTTGACGTCGACCTCCAGCCCCGGCGCCGGGCGGTTGATCCCGGCGTTGTTGACGAGGATGTCGACGTGACCGAACTCCGCCTCAACGGCCGCCACGCCCTTGGTGATCTGCGCCAGGTCGCGCACGTCGATGGTGAACGACAGCGGTGCCGCACCCTGTGCGGCACACAGCGCGGCGGTCTCGTCGAGTGCCAGGTCGCGTCGGTTCGAGATGGCGACGCGCGCACCGGCCTTGGTCAATGCGACGGCGATCGCTTGTCCCAATCCGGTCGCCGCGCCGGTCACCAACGCCGTCCTGCCTGTCAGGTCAAACATCGCCGTCTGTCCCGTACCGCCGGACCCGCACGTCTGCGGTGGTGGCGTGCGCCAGCATCCGCTCCATCTCGCACTGCCTCGCCGTCACCTGACCGACCTCGACGCTCGCCGCCCTGGTCATTTGCTGGTAGGTGACCGTCTTGAGGAACTTCCCCACCCAGACCCCGCCTGTGTAGCGCGCCGACCGGCTGGTAGGCAGGATGTGGTTGGTCCCGATCGCCTTGTCGCCGTAAGCGACCGTCGTCTCCTCGCCGATGAAGAGCGACCCGTAGTTGCACAGCCGCGCATGATAGTAGTCGACGTCCTCGACGTGGATCTCGAGATGCTCGGGCGCCCAGTCGTCACTGAGCGCGATCGCCTCAT
>JASLOY010000333.1 GCA_030745255.1 Vicinamibacterales bacterium | reverse complement strand
GGTGCTCTATCGCCTGGCGCCGACCCGCCACGTGTTCCTGCTCGTCATGCATCACATCGTCGGCGACGGCTGGTCGATGAACGTGCTCTATCGAGAGCTGCTGGCGATGCATGCGGCACACCGGACCGGTGCCCCGAGTCCTCTGCCGGCACTGCCGCTGCAATACAAGGACTTCGCGGTCTGGCAGAACCGTCAGGACTTCAGCGCCGATGAGCGATTCTGGGTGACGGCGCTCGATGGGGCGCCGGACCGCGTGTCGCTGCCCTACGATCACGCCCCTGAGGGTGGACGGGATTTCGCGGGTCGGATCGCCCAGCTGCGCGTGTCGCGCTCAACGACGGATCGCCTGAGGGGCCTCGCGTCGGCTCACGAGACGACCTTGTCGACCATCGTGCTCACCCTGTTCTTCCTCTTCCTCTACCAGTGGACGCGGCAGGACGACCTGTGCGTCGGGGTGAGTGTGGCCAATCGGAACCATCCCGCCATTGAGCGGCTCATCGGGTTCTTCGTCAACATCCTGCCGGTGCGGGTCCGGCTGTCCGACCAGCTCGAACTCGCCGAGCTGATCCAAACGGTGCGGGACCAGTCGACGGCGGCCTTCGAACACCAGGACTATCCGTTCGATCTGCTCGTCCGGCGGCTGAAGCCGACGCGGGTCGCCAACCGGCAGCCGATTCTGAATGTCATCTATGCCTATCAGAACTTCGAGGACGTGACGATCGACCTCGGAGTGCGGGCTGCACACGCGCCGGCGACTCCGTCAGGCGACCCGATGCCGGTCGTACCGGCGCGGAGCGGGAGTGAGGGGATCCGGCCGTTCGCCGTGCCGTTCGAGACGGCCAAGTTCGATGTGACCCTGTTCGTAACCGAGATGGACGACGAGCTGGAGTTGTCTCTCGAATACGATACGAGCCTCTTCGAGGATCGGACGGCTCAGCGGACGCTCGAAACCCTGCAGCGGTTCGCTGACATGGCGGAGTAACGCCGTCAGCTGCACGACGGGGTCGATGAGCGGCTGGGAGGGCGGAGCGGTGGCGGCTGGCGGCGCGATGTCTGAGACTCGCGGCCGGGCGTCAGGCCTTGGTGTCGGCCTTCCCCGGGGGGGCGGTCAGCACCAGGATGGCGAGGATGAGGAGCGGCGTCAATAGCAGGCAGGCGATGAAGAACCCCAGAAATCCAATGCGCCGATGTCGCCCCCCGTAGGCGACGAGGCCGCAGAGCGTTATGTAGATGATTAGCGCTACGTTCATCGTGCCGGTGCGGTCGATTGCTCGACCGGTACGGGGGGCCTTGGCGCGGCGACGGAGCCACGGCCCCGTCACCGACCGGTCGCAGATCACACCGCGAGTGGCTGCGCGTGGTACAGCGCTACCTTCAGGCGGCGTCCGCCTTCGACGAGCTCTTGTCCATTTCCGCGGCGAAGTGTGCCCGGACTTTCTCTGGGTCGAAGTCGAGGAACGTGCCGCCCGATTCGAAATGCTGGATAAAGACCTTGCCGATGGCGTAGGTCGTGGCTGTCGCAAACGCCGGCACGGTCGCGAAACCGATGTAAGTGCCCACGACCGGCACTGCCTTGACGAGTGACCCTAGTCCGCCAAGTCCCAGACGGGTCGGCAAGTAGCCGCCGAGCAAGGAGCTGACGGCCGACTTGCCGAGGTTCTTCGAGAAGGGGACATCGTATTCCTTGGCCAGCTCGCGTAGCATGAGGGCCTGGGAGGTGGCAATCAACAGCAGGTCGAGCTTCGGGGCCGGAATAAACCCGCCACCGAGAGAAAAGAGCGCGTACTTCTTGACGATCGTATTTGCTGCGTCCGTTTGGTCACTCATGTGGTTGTCTCCCCATGGAAAGCGCCGTGAGCCCACTCGCAGTAGCGGTCGAAGTATACCTGACACGTCATGAGCGAGGCAATTGTCGGCCTGGCGTTCGACCTGGCGATGCACCGGATCCCGCCTCGTCCGCCAGACAGCGGGCGATGGCGTCGGTCAGCGCCGGTCTGACGTTGTTCAGATAGAAGTGGCCGCCATCGAACGTTTCGCAGTGGAACGGGCCCTCGGTCAGGTCCCGCCATCGGCGCAGACTCTCGTCGTCCACGCGTGGGTCTGACCGCCCGCCGAATACGCTGAAGCCGGCCGCGAGCGGTGCCGCGGGGCGGTAGCGATACGTTTCCAGGAGCGTGATGTCGGCCCGCAGCGTAGGCAGAATCAGGTCCAGCAGCTCGCGGTGCTCGAGCACCGCGGCCGGGATGCCCTGATATCGCGCGACGATTGCCGCGAGGAAGGCGTCGTTAGGCAGGCCGTGTAGCGGCGTGTCGGTACGCGCGAGGTGCGGTGGCCGCCCGGCCGACAGAAACAGTCGCCGGGGCGTGGGCCAGCCGCGGTCCCGAAGGGCGCGCGCGGCCTCGAAGGCCAGCAGTGTGCCCATGCTGTGGCCGAAGAAGCCGAACGGGCGGTCGAGGTGAGGCTCGAGGGCGTCGAGCAGCGGCGGCAGCAGGATGTCCAGGTGCTCGCAGGCCGGTTCGGACAGGCGATTCTCCCGGCCCGGGAGCTGGATGGCGCACACCTCGAGGTGGGCCGCGGCGAGGGTCTTGGCCCAGGCGTGATACCCCGACGCCCCCGACCCCGCATATGGAAAGCAGAACAGCCGGAGCGGGGCCGCTGGCTGAGGACGGGGAACCGAGAGCCACCGGGTCTGGTTGTTCACGGCTTGGGCTCTGGCGTGCCCCCGGTGTCGGTCTGCGCCGCGTCCATGCGCTTGCGGACACTCAGCGGACGCATGTCGGTCCACACTTCTTCGATGTACGCCAGGCAGTCCGCTTTGGGGCCGGACCGGCCGCCATCGCGCCAACCGGGCGGGTTTTCCTTGTCGTCGGGCCAGATCGAGTACTGCTCCTCATGGTTCACCACGACGCGATACGTGGTCGTGTCTTCGTCTTGGTCAGGCATCCGGTGTCCTCCGTGTGAGTACGAGCGCGCATTCAGTGCATCTTTGCTAAGGCTGCGTGACCCCCTCTGCACCGGTTCGCGTGGCGGTCTCCGGGACCGGCTGTGCGACGGACTGCGCCACGGTCTGTGCGGCCGGCTGCACGGCGGGCAACGCCTCCGGCATCATCGAAGTACCGGCGTTCAAGATTAGCGGCAGGCCATCTTGTCCGCCGATGACCACGACCTTTGCGTTCGCCGATTGCGCCAACTCGCGTGTGGCGTTGATCCCGCGGAACCGGAGCAGGGGCTCGTTCAATGTCGCGGAGATCGTGCGCTGGTAGTCACTGATGCCCCGGGCCTCGATCAGCTTCCGTCTCGCCTCCTGCTCCTCGCGCTGCAACCGGTAGGTCATCTCCAGATATGCCTGTTCTTGCTCGAGCTTGCGCTGGATCGCGTCGCGCACCGTCGGCGGCAGCGTGATTCGACGAATCTGCACGTCGTCGATGATGGCGTAACGGGACCGTACCTCCCGCCGGGCGCGGTCGGTGACGGCGCGCTGAATCCGCTGAAACGATTCGGCATACAGGTCCTCGGGACGATACAGGTTGACCACCGACCGGACCGCGGCGTAGCTCTCCGGGATGATGACCGTCTCCAGATAATTCGGCCCGATGCGCTGATGGAGCAAGCCGACCTCCCGTTCGTCCGGACGGAACCGGATGGTGACGTCGACCTTGATGTCGAGCCCGTCGTTCGACAGGACATCGAACGCGCGGTCCACCTTCTGATACCGCACGTTGTAGATCTCCATCTTGTTCCAGGGCAGGATGACGTGAGTCCCCTCGACGTAGACCCGGTCGGTGGCGGTGCCGAAGAACCGCGACCACAAGACTCCGGCTTCCCCGGCGCGCACCGAGATGACGATGTTGCTCCACAGCACCACGAAGACCGCGGTGAAGGCGAGCATGCCGATGAGGAACCAGATGTCGTTCTTGCGATACCAGGCATCGAACCGGCGGCGGAGCCGTGCGATGGCGGCGGGCCGCTCCGGGCTGGAGATCTGTGTCGGTACGGGGGACTCTTCGGGCATCGAGGACGCTCACTTTCTGCCGCCGCGACTGGGTTCGACGGCGGCCTGTTGGAGGGTGAAGCAGTCGGCCCCGGCCGGGGCCGGGGCACGCGCGCTTCCGCCGCGCGCACCGCATTGTATCGCTGTGCGTTGGTAACGACGCCGTGAAAGCTCCGGGCCGGCGCTCAGCGGTCTAGCGAACAGGGTTCGGGGTTTCGGCGTTCGGCATCTGCTCGGAAGGCGGAAGAACGCCCAGGGGCGTCCGTCCCACCGCGGTGACGCCCTGGTTCATGCCCAGGTCGCCGTAGTCGCACGCGAGGTCGTCGCAGGGTCTAAACACGGGCTGCTCAGTGGGCAGTTGCAGCTGCTCGATAGGCCGCAGCACACCGTCCGAGTAGACATGGATCTGATAGCGGTCTTCGGCAAGCGGACCGGCCCAGTCGAACCGGACGCGGGTCTGCTCGCCGGACTCGAGGACGGTCGAGCCGCGCTCGTTGCCGAAGAAGCTCGCGCGGACCTCGAGCGAGTCGTTCCCCCGGTTTCTAAGGGCCAGACACCCGCAGTCGGGCTCGGGTGCCGCCACCTCGAGCCAGTTCTCGTCGGTGTTGATCTCGGCACCGGCCCAGATCGTTTGGTAGTTCACCGCGTGGTCGAGCTTGAGGTTTCCGAAGACACAGGCCAGCTCGTCGCACTCGTCGAAACGGGCTTCGCGCGGCAGCGACAAGGTGTCGCGGATCGGCAGCTCGGCGTTCGCCTCGTCCGCGATCACGAAGTTGCCGTCGGCGTCCAGACTGGGCGTGCCGTCCTGGTTCCTCTCGATCCTGAACGCGTTCAGGAGATAGACGTCTTCGCTGAAGGGTCCCGCCCAGTCGAAGCGCTCGTAGAC
>JASLOY010000332.1:4580-4879 GCA_030745255.1 Vicinamibacterales bacterium | reverse complement strand
GCCCGCCCCGTCCAGGCGCATCGACACCTCGAGCGACGCCCCCTCCGGCTCGGCGCGGGCCGAAACCAGATGCCCGGGCGTGATAGCCGCGCGGCCCGTGAGATCGCGTGTCACCGCACCCACGTAGGACCCGGACGGCACCGCCGCCGGCGGAATCAGCTCGAAAGCATCGACTCGGGTCGGATCCACCTCGAACAGCGACAGGCCCCGGTCGCGGTCCACAGCGATCAGCCCGCCGGGTCGGGGCTCCTGGACCAGCGTTGGGTCGACCGGCTCAGCCGATTCGACTGGTTCTTCAG
>JASLOY010000332.1:0-4570 GCA_030745255.1 Vicinamibacterales bacterium | reverse complement strand
GTGCCAGCCTCGATCGAGAGCGTCTCTTGCCGCTCACCATCCGGCGAATCCACGTCGGCAGACGCATCCGCCACACCCTCGTCGGTCGCCTGTTCATCTGGTGGACGTACCAACTGCGCCCGCTCGATCTCAGCCAGAACCGCCTCGCCGGCCTCCGCCGAGGACAGCGCCAGACCGGGCATGACAACGACCGCCGGAGTCGGAACGGGACCGACGAGCACGACCTTGTCTTCGACCCGCTCCCGGAGCTGGCGCCAATAGTCGTCGAAATACGTAAGTGGCGTCTTCTCGAGATCGGGCCGACGTGATGCTGGCAAAGGCAGTGGCACTACAGGGGCGGCCTGATCAGTCGCCTCCACCGGCTGAGCACCTTGCCACACCCCTTGGATGAGCACGCCCGACACAATGAGCACCACCACGGCAGGGAAGAGCAACTGCCGCTCGTGCAGGATCCGGATGACGGGGATACGAAGCAGTGGTCCCACGCGGCGCCTCGGCCTCAATGGTCAGCTCGGGGTGATTCTGTACCGCTCGACGGGCCCGTGATGTGGCTCGACCTGCACGCAACGGGCCTAGGCCGTGAGCGTCGAAGACCGTGCCGCTTGTCGCGGCGTGCGGGTCGGATGACCCCCATGCTAGGAAGCGTGCAGTCTGCGAACCGATGCGGGTGCGCGCCCGATACCACGCCCCACTGCTACGATTGTAGTGTTTCGTCCTACCCTGCCGCAACAACTGGTTCCACACAAGAGCTGACCGGAACACGCCAGACCGAATGCCAGTGAGGCTGTCGAGGCAACACCAACACGCGTTCGCGTTGAGTCGCGCCCACAGACAAAGGACAGCCCAGATTGCATATTTTGAGCATACAAAATAAATATTTTGGCTGGTATTTGACTTTGGCCAGGCCAGCGAGTATTCTCCTGGCTGTTGGCCGTGTCCAGAAGGTCCATCCGTGACCGCAACCGATTCCAGCGTGGCCACCCGGCCTGCCTCCCCCAATACCTCTGGCCCGAGACGGGAAACCGTCTTCGAGGCCAAGGACATCACGAAGGTCTACCACATGGGGGAAGTAGACGTGCACGCGCTGCGGGGCGTGGAGCTGACACTGCTCGAGTCGGAGTTCCTCGTGCTGCTGGGCCCTTCGGGCAGCGGCAAATCGACCTTGCTGAACATTCTCGGGGGCCTCGACGTACCGACAGCCGGCCATGTCATGTACCGAGGTCGCGACCTGACGACGGCCGAGGAGCGCGAGCTGACCGACTACCGGCGGCGTCACGTCGGCTTCGTCTTTCAGTTCTACAACCTGATTCCGAGTCTGACCGCACGCGAGAATGTCGCCCTCGTCACCGACATCGCCGAGCACCCGCTCGAAGCGGCCGAAGCACTCGCGATGGTGGACCTGGCCGACCGCCTCGACCATTTTCCCGCGCAGCTCTCGGGCGGCGAGCAGCAGCGGGTCGCGATCGCACGGGCGATTGCGAAGCGACCGGACGTGTTGCTCTGTGACGAGCCGACCGGCGCGCTCGACATCTCGACCGGCATCGTGGTGCTCGAGGCAATCGAGCGGATCAACAGCGAGCTCGGCACCGCGACCGCGGTCATCACGCACAACGCAGCGGTCTCCGGAATGGCCGATCTGGTCATCACGCTGTCTGACGGCCACATCGGGTCGGTGCGGACGAACGACCAGAAGGTCAGCGCGCGCGAGCTCGAGTGGTAGGCCTGGGAGCCCTGACAGGACACGATGCAGGCGATCAACCGCAAGCTGCTCCGGGACCTGTGGCACGTCAAGGGTCAGGCGATCGCCATCAGCCTCGTCATCGCCGTCGGCGTGGTGATGCTGATTATGTACAGCAGCGCGTTCGATTCGTTGCATCGGTCGCAGACGAGCTACTACGAGCGCCAGCGGTTCGCCGATGTCTTCGTCACGCTCAAGCGCGCGCCGTTACGGCTACGCGACCGGATCGCCAACATCGACGGGGTGGCGCAGGTCGAGACGCGCGTGGTGGTGGATGTCACGCTCGACGTCGAGGGTCTGAGCGAACCGGCCACCGGCCGACTGATCTCGATTCCGGCCCGACGCCGCGCGATGCTGAACGACGTCGTCATCCGGCGCGGTCGCTACATCGACGGCACACGACCCGACGAGGTCATCGTCAACGAGGCGTTTGCGCTGGCGCACGACCTGACTCCCGGGGACACCGTCACCGCTGTTATCAACGGCCGGCGGCGCGATCTGGAAGTGGTCGGTTTCGGGCTATCACCCGAGTACATCTACACGATCCGCCCGGGTGAGCTGATACCGGACGACACGCGATTCGGCGTCTTCTGGATGGAACGCCGTGCGCTGGCCTCCGCCTTCAACATGGAAGGCGGATTCAACGACGTGACGCTGTCGTTGATGCCCGGCGCGCGCGAGGAAGAGGTGATCCAGCACCTCGACACCTTGATCGAGAGCTACGGCGGTTTTGGCGCGATCCCGCGTTCGCTGCAACTCTCGCACTGGTCACTGAGCCAGGAATTGAACGGGCTGCAGGGAGTCGGGCAGGTGGTGCCGCTGATCTTCTTGAGCATCGCCGCGTTTCTGCTCAACGTGGTACTGACCCGCATGGTGTCCGTCCAACGCGAGCAGATTGCCGCGCTCAAGGCCCTGGGCTATGCCAATGCCGCGATCGGTTGGCACTACACGAAGTGGGCGCTCGCGATCGCCCTGACCGGGGCGGTCATCGGCACCGCTGGCGGGGCGGCCATGGGCAACGCGATGATGACGATCTACAACGACTTCTTCGAGTTCCCCGCGCTGACCTATCGATTGCTGCCAAGCGTTGTTGTGAGCGGTGTCGTAATCAGCCTGCTGGCCGGGGTGATTGGCGCCGCCACTGCGGTGCGCCGCGCCGTCCGTCTGCCGCCGGCCGAAGCGATGCGGCCACAGCCGCCCGCCCGCTACCGGGTCAGTCTGGTGGAACGGCTGGGCATCCAGGGTCTGCTGTCGCAACCGGCGCGGATCGTGCTCCGCAACATCCAGCGCCAACCGGTGCGGTCGCTGGCCTCAGTGACCGGCATCGCCTTCTCTGTCGCAATGCTCATCGCCGGCACTTTCTCGCTCGACGCGATGGACGAGATGATGGATGTGCAGTTCAGCGTGGCGCAGCACCAGGACGTCACGGTGACCTTCGTCGAGGCGGCATCCGCCGCGGCGCGACATGAGCTGCAGCGGCTGCCCGGAGTGCTGACCGTCGAACCCACGCGATCAATTCCGGCGCGGCTGCGGTTCGGCAGCCGGTCGCGCCAGCTTGCCATCAGTGGTCTCCCCGAAGTGCCACGGTTGAGCCGGGTGCTCGAGGTGACCGACCTCAGTCCGGTAACGCTGCCACCAGACGGACTGGTGGTGTCGCGCAAGCTGGCGGAAATCCTCGCAATCGACCGCGGTGACGTCGTGCGCGTTGAAATCCTGTTGGGCGCACGGCCAGTGCGCGAGGTGGTGGTGGCAGATGTCGTGAAGGAGTACATGGGGCTCTCCGCCTATATGGAGATCAATAGCCTTCGGCGACTGCTGCGTGAGAGCGAGACACTGTCGGGCGGCTTCATCACGGTGGACCCGTCCAGGCTCGACGCGCTCTACCGGGTCCTCAAGGCGACCCCGGTGGTCGCCGGCGTCACACTTAAAGGGGCCGCGCTCGAGAGCTTCGAGGAGACGTTCGCGGAGAACATCAACGTGATGATCTTCTTCAACGTGCTGTTCGCCGGTATCATCGCCTGTGGCGTCGTTTACAATGCCGCCCGCATGTCGCTGTCCGAGCGCAGCCGGGAGCTGGCAAGCCTCCGGGTCATCGGGTTCACCCGCGCCGAAATCTCATCGATCTTGCTCGGCGAGCTGGCGGTCCTGACCTGCGTGGCGATACCGGTCGGGCTGCTGGTCGGCTATGGCCTGGCGGCTCTCGTGGTGACGCTGTTCGACACCGAGTTGTACTCGTTCCCGCTGGCGGTGGCACCGCGCACCTACGCGCTGTCGACCCTGGCGGTGTTGACGGCCACGGTGCTGTCCGGGCTGCTTGTCCGGCGCAAGCTCGACAGCCTCGGCCTGGTGGAAGTGCTGAAAACGCGAGAATGACAGGGCGCTCCTGACCTTGGGCTTTGAATGCGATCTTCTGACTTCTGACTTCTGACTTCTGACTTCCAGAGCAATCGAATGGCTGTTCGTGCAACGCGGTTCATCGTCTGGGGTGTGGCGCTGCTGGTCGTCGCGGCGCTCGTCTACGCGCTGCAACCGCAGCCGTTGGAGGCCGACTTCGTCACCATCGACACCGGTCCATTGCAGGTCACGCTCGACGAGGAGGGCGAGACCCGGGTGCGCGACCGCTTCATGGTGTCGGCGCCGCTCGCCGGCCGAGTGCTTCGCATCGAGCTCGAGCCGGGCGACCCGGTGATAGCGAACGACACGATACTGGCGACCTTCCTGCCGGCCGACCCGACATTGCTCGACGCGCGGACGCGCGCCGAGATCGAAGCCCGGGTCCGGGCGGCGGAATCGGCTGTGGGGCGCGCCGAAGTCGAACGTGACCGGGCGCAA
>JASLOY010000331.1 GCA_030745255.1 Vicinamibacterales bacterium | reverse complement strand
AGCGAAGAGTCGAGCATCGACCCATCGCCATCGGGCAACGCGTCGAGCTTCTCCACCAGATACGCAAACTGCTGCACATGGTATTCATTGATCTGGTGCAACCGCTCGAGCTTGGCCGGCTCGTCCTGGTGATGCGACAACGGGTGATGGGAATCGGACACCCCAATCTCGGGATACGCCCGCCCACTCACCTCGCGTGCCAGCATGAACGTGCTGATCCGGGTCAGGTCGGTCTGATAGGCCAACGCCAGCAGATCCATCTGCAGCCTGGCGTGCTCGGCATAATCGTTCGGCACCCCGACTGGCTGGTCGACGACTGGCAGCTCGCGGGTGTTCTGCTCCTCGGCCATCGCGATCCGCCGCTCGATGTCGCGCACCGACTCGACGTATTCGTCGAGCTTCAACCGGTCGCCCGGCCCGATCACCTGCTCGAGCCCGCGCAGCTCGTCGCCCACCAAATCCAGGATGCTGCGGTCGCGCTCGATGCGCGCCAGCCGAGCCGCGGGATCGGTGCTGCCGCTGGTGCCGAACAGCCGTTCGAACACCGCCCGGGGGTCGTTCTCGATCGGGAGCGGGGTCGTCGGCGTGCGCCAGGCAATCGTATTGGTGTAGGCGCAGCTCGCCCCGCCGTCGCAGTTGCCCACCATGGCATTCGACTCGATTCCCAACTCGAGCGAGGCAAGCTGAGTCTCCTTTGACAGCTCGCGCGCGGCAAGCTGGTCCATCGACACCGCGGCCGATACATCGGCTCCCGTCGTGACTTTGTAGGGCACGCAGGTGAGAAACGTGCCGGCCGACCGCGAATGGTCGCCGCCGCCCTTCACCAGGTTTGCCGCTTCGTCATCGAGTCCGCCACATATCAGCACCCGATCCTTGAACGCCTCGAGGGACCTCAGGGTCGCCGGCATCTGCGCAAGCGGACCCTCGCTCTTCGGGTACCAGTAGGGCATTGACATGCCGTTGGGCACGTAGAACACCCCGAACCGCTTGACCGGAGCAGCCACGGTCCGGCTCTGGGCCGTCAAGGCCGGCACCATGCCGTCGAGCAGCGGCAGGGCCAGCGTGGCCCCGAGCCCCCGCAGCACGGTGCGTCGCGGAAGATGGGTCTTGGTGATGAACATTGGAGAATCCTCGAGGAGTCAGTAGTCAGAAGTCAGAAGAAGCCGGAGGGCTTCGCCACCAAAATGCTGCGCTCCGCCCCTCTCTTTCATTTACAGGCCAACCAACGTGCTATCGCCGGGCTACGGGTGCGCCATCCGCTGCCGGGGCGCGGCGCATCTGAAACGAATCGCTTTCGACGATGCCGAGCACGAGCGACGACCACCGATACTCGTTCCGCGCGAGGTCACCGACGATCCGCCGTACCGCCGGCGCATCGACGAAGTCCACGCCCCTCCCCAGCGCGTAGGTCATCAGCTTCTCGGTGACGGTCCGGACAACCTCGTCGCCCGAGTTGAGCAACATCTCGCGAAACGCGCGCGGGCTCTCGATGGTCTCTCCTCGCCAGGTGATCGTGGCGTTGATCGGAGCACCACCGTCGCTCTCGCGCCACCGTCCGATCGCGTCGAAATGCTCGAGTGCGAACCCCAGAGGATCCATCTGGGTGTGACAGGCGGCGCACACCGGGCTGGCACGATGCTGTTCCATCCGCTCGCGCAGCGACGTCGGCTGCCGCCGGTCGCTCTCGGCCAGCGGCGGCACGTTCGGCGGCGGGGGCGGCGGCGGTGCTCCGAGCAGCGTTTCGAGCACCCATTTACCGCGCAGCACGACCGAGGTCCGGTTGGCATACGAGGTCACCGTCAGCAGACTGGCGTGGCCCAGCAGGCCGTGCCGGCGGTCGTCTGTCCAGTCGTGGCGGCGGAAGTGACTGCCGTAGAGATCGCCGACGCCGTAGTGCCGCGCGAGCTGTTCGTTCAAGAATGTGTAGTCGGCCCCGAGGAGCTCTGGAATCGGCCGGTCTTCCTGGACCTGGCTCCGGAAGAACAGCTCGGTCTCCTGCACCATCGCCGTCCGCAGCGAATCGTTGAACCCGGCAAACAGCGCGCCGTCCGGGGCCTGCGAATCGATGTTCCGCATCTGCAGCCACTGGCCAACGAAGTCGTCCATGAATCGCGTGGCCCGCCGGTCGGCGAGCATCCGGCGTACCTGTGCGGCCAGCGTCACCGGCTCGCCTAGCTCGTCGCGCTCGGCGAGGGCGAGGAGCTCTTCATCCGGGATGCTCTTCCAGAGAAAGAACGAGAGCCGCGTTGCCAGCTCGAGATCGCTGAGTTGATATACGCCCCCCGGCTGCGTGTCGACCGGATGCTCCTCGACTCGCATCAGGAACTCGGGCATCGCCAATAGTGCCTCGAGCGCCCGCTCGATGCCGGCCTCGAAATCGCGGTCGCGCCGTCCCAAGCGGTAGATGCCGACGAGCGGCTCGACGTCGGCGGCGGTGACCGGCCGGCGGTAGGCGCGCCGGGCCAGCGCCCCGATGATCTCGCGTGCGCACGGCTCTTCCTGGTCGGGCGTAGTCGGCCGGCACACGAAGATGCGCTGCCTGCTTGGGGTGTCGTCGTCCGGCACCGTGCCGTCGAACGGCCCCGACACGTAGACCTTGTCGATGCCGGGCAACCCGCTCGCCGCATGCGGAGACGGCGCCGAGTCGGTGAACGCGACCGACACGAGCCGGGTGCCTGCCTCGACCGGCACGCGGATTTCGAGCTCGCGGTCGGCGGTCATCCGGTACTCGTGAAGTCGCTGCCCCTCGATGTCATCTTCCGGCACCGCGATGAGCTGCCCCGGATCGGGTCCTGGATACCGCCCCCCGATCGCAAACCGCTCGACAAGCGCGTGGTCGACGCGCAGCTCGATCTGATGCTCGTCCTCGGCGATGCCGTCGATCGTCTCGACCGTCTCGTTTCGCTTGAGCCGGATGGCGAAGATGTAGTCGCCGTCCAGAGGGAAGTGATGGCGCACGGCGAGCCCGCCATGGGTCGCGAATGGCATCTCCTCGCCGGCGCGCAGATCACGTCGCTCGTAGCCAAGCTGGTAGAGCTGCATGACCGGGCGGGTGTCCGGGCTGCCGACGGCGGCCCGGCTGATCTTGGTCGCCGCGGCGATGTAGCGAGACATGAGCCCCGGAGTAATCGAGAGCACCTCGGCGTTGTTGTCGAAACCGAAGCCGGCCATATCGGACGGCAACAGCTCCTCGCCGTTCACCTCGAGTCCCAGCAGGTCCTCGATGGCATGCACATATTCGGCCCGGTTCAGCCGACGCGAGGCGACCCGACCGGGGTTCGGCTTCGCGGCCGCTTCAGAATCGAGCGCCGACTCGAGTGCGGCGAGGAAGGTGTCGACGGCGACCTGATCGGGCCGTGGCCGACCCTGGGGCGGCATCTGCCCCTTGCGCAGCTTGCGGACGACCCGCTCGAGCACGTCGGCGTGGGCCGACACGTCGGCAAGATTCACCTGGTCGAGCCTGAGCCCGGCGGTTTGGAGCCTCGCGTTGTGGCAGGTGACGCAGTAGCGATCGAGCAGCGCTCGGGATGGGGCTTCGCCGACGGACTGGACACCGGCCGCCTGCAACAGCACCAATGGCGACCGGCCCTCGCCGGTCAGGACCACGCCGGCCACGAGCATCGCAACGAACACGCTCCGCGTGAACATGGGCGTCAACCTCTTGTCATCTCCGAGAGGCGCTTATTATACCCTTCGCCCGCGGGCCTGCCTGTCTTCGCCCGCTATCATCGCCCAGACGTACGCTGACCAGCGGGTCCCCCCCAATCGACAGGCGCGTTGACGAATCCCAGCAGCGAGGGTGGATCCGCGGTCGGCGCCGATTGATTATTCGCGAGCGACTGTGTTGCCGCGTCGGCAAACACCATGGGACCGCACAGGGATGCACCCCAAAGCCGTTCGCCTTCGCGCTCGCAAAGTGCCGCCGCTTCATCGAAGTAGGCGGCCGCCCGCTCCTGATCGATCTGCGTCTGTGCGACAGCGGGGCTAGTGACCAGACACATGGAGACCATCAGTACACCCGGTGACTTGAATGGTCAGGTCGAGCCAGTTGACCCAAAGTCGGTGGTATTCATCCTCTTCCACAGTGGCTTCGTGCAACGAACTCATGTAAGCCTGGCAAGCAGAGAGTCGACGGACCTGGACACTCAGAAAAACGGCGCTCTCGCCGTCGTGTATTCGAACAATACGCTCGCCGGGATTCCCGGTAAGTATAAGTTCTGCTCGGGATAGTGAGCGATTCCCTGTTCACGAAATGTTCGGTCCGCCTCTCATCAAGGAGCTGGACTCCAAGGCCGCGAAGGATCACGCCCCGTGATCCCCTCTTACGGGTGTGGCACCGACGGCCTGCGCCGCGTGGCGACCATCCTGCTGCACGATGGCCTCCCGCCCGGCCGCTCCGCCGGTCGATTCGCGTCACACCGATCTCTTTGCAGCGTGCGGGAGGAAGCGGCATGCCAGCGCCGACACTTCGTCGCTTGGACGACGACGGGAAAGGGACTGAACCGTGAAGTATCGAAACACGACCGGGCCACACCTCTGCGTGTGGGCCTGCCTGGTGACCGTGCTGACCCTGGCAGCGCCCTCAGGTGCGACAGCACAGCAGTCTGGCATCTTCGAACGGGGAACCCAGCTGGTGAGCGGCTTCGCCGGATCGTTCTCATCTGGTCTCGAGGACGAATCGGGGGACATCGAACGAGGACTCGACGACGCCACGACGTATGGCGGGAGCTATCGCTATGTGCTGACGCCTCGCATCAGCATTGAGGCAACTGTCGAATTCGGCCAGACCGAAGCCGAAGAGGACATTGATGTTAATGGTGAGGAGAATGGCGACGACGGCGAGGACGATGACGACGGTGAGAACGGCGACGACGGCGAAGAC
>JASLOY010000330.1 GCA_030745255.1 Vicinamibacterales bacterium | reverse complement strand
TGCCTATCATGGCATCCGCCGCGAGATCCCAGTGATCGCCAAGATGATCNAGTGCGGCCTGATCGGGCGTAAATCGGTCGGCGGCTTCTACCGGCTCAACACTGACGGCGGCAAACGGGTCAAGGAAGCGATCGACCTGACGACGGGCAAGTATGAGCTGGCACAGCGCCCGGCGCTCGACAGTCTTGCCGCGTCGAGGGCGCAAGGCCTCAAGGCGCTCGTCGAGCACGATGACAAGGGCGGGAAATATGCCTGGGCGGTGTTGTCCAAGACGCTGGCCTATGCGGCCGGCCTGGTGCCCGAGATCGCCGATGATATTTACGCGGTCGATCGGGCATTGCAGCTAGGCTACAACTGGACCTATGGGCCGTTCGAGCTGATCGACCGTAGTCCGGTCTGGTCACCCTCGAACACCGGGTCGATGAACGGGCTTGCCCCGTCGGCCTCTGTCCACTGGTAGATCTCGTTTCCGCGC
The DNA here is from genome assembly GCA_030745255.1 of Vicinamibacterales bacterium. Lineage (GTDB taxonomy): Bacteria > Acidobacteriota > Vicinamibacteria > Vicinamibacterales > UBA8438 > NP936. Next base: position 4,409 of record JASLOY010000330.1, on the reverse strand, counting down.
ACGTCGGAGAACAGCAGCCGCGACTGGGAGCGGTCCCACACGGGCCCCTCGATGAAGTTGAAGCCCTCGGCCAGCTTCTCGATGCGCGCGCCGGCCGGGACCAGCGCATCGACACGCGGGTCGATCCGTACGATTTCACCGATGGCCGGTTCCGGTTCCGGCGCGTCGGCCGATTCTTCGGCCGGCGCCGCCGGCTCAGAGCCGCTGCAGGCGACGAGGAGCCCGGTGGCGATCACGACGACGAGCTGACATCGCTGAATGGTCATGTCGGTTCTCTTGAAAATGGGCGGTCTACCCCTGCGGCAGGGCGAGCGCCACATACTCGCTCTCCATGTCTTCCCAGCCAACGGTCACCACGATGTACTGCGTGCCGTCGACCATGTAGCTGATTGGCGCGGCGGTGGTGCCACCCGGCAGCACCATTTCCCAGACCACCGCGCCGGTCGCCTTGTCGTAGGCCCTGAACATCTTGCCGCCGCTGCCCTCCGGCAGGAAGGCGGCGCCCACATTCGCACCCTCTCCCATGAACACGAGGCTCTTCGTGATGAGCGGCGCGGCGCGGCCGCCGTGTCCAAGTGGCGGTAAGTCGAGGTGCGCAATGGCGGGATTGTCGCGCGGTCCGTCGCCGTTGGCGACCGACCACAGGATTTCGCCGGCGTTCAGATCGATCGCGACCAGACGCCCGTAGGGCGGTTTGAACATCGGCAATCCCTGTGGGCCCGGAATGTGTCGCGCGCCTGTCATGACCCAGTCGACATCTGACCGCGGATTCTCCGACCGTCCGAGTCCGACGACCGTGCCGCTGTGGTTGGAGGGGACATACAAGATCCCCGTCTCCGGGTCGGCACCGGCGCCGTTCCAGTCGGTGCCGCCGACCAGACCGGGCACAACCAGCGTGCCCTGGGTCCCTCCCGGTCGGTCGTCGATGAGTGACGGCGGAGTGAAGAACGGTCCCCAGACATACTCATCGAGCATGGCCACCGCTTCGGCGCGCAGCTCAGGGGTGAAGTCGATCAGGTCGTCGATCGTGACACCCCGCTGGTCGTAGGGTGGTGGCTTCGTCGGGATGGGCTGCGTTGCCGCGTACCACTCTCCCGGCACGTCACCCTGCGGGACCGGTCGTTCCTCGACCGGCCAGACAGGCTCGCCGGTGACGCGGTCGAAGACATACGTGGTCGCCTGCTTGCTGGCGATGGCGACCGCCTTGATCTCCCGCCCGTCGACCGTGATATCGAGTAGGGTCGGCGCAGCGGGGAAGTCGTAGTCCCACAACCCGTGGTGCACCGCCTGGAAGTGCCAGATGCGTTCACCGGTCTCTGCATCGAGACAAACCAGGCTTTCGGCAAACAAGTTGTCGCCCGGCCGGTGGCCACCGTAGTAGTCGCTCGTCGGGGTCGACAACGGCAGGTAGACGTAGCCCAGCTCCTCGTCGGCGCTTGGAGACGCCCACATGTTGGTGTTGCCGGTGTACTCCCACGACGCGCGGTCCTCGGTGAGCGCCGTCAGCCAGGTTTCGTTGCCCGGCTCGCCCTCACGCGGAATGGTGTGAAAGATCCAGAGCTGCTCGCCGGTCCGCACGTCGAACCCGCGCACGTCTCCGGGCGGCATTTCCTTCAGTGCCGCGATGGTGTTGCTGGTGATGTCGCCGATCAGCGAACCGACGATGATGACATCGTTGACGACGAGCGGCGCCGAACGCCAGCGAAATCGCTCGACGACCCGGTCGTCAAAGCCCTGGACCAGATCGACCTCGCCGCCTTCACCGAAATCGGGGTAGCGTACGCCGGTCTCCGCGTCTAGTGCGACGAGCCGTGAGCCGAGGACGGCCAAAATGCGCGCGTCGTCTCCGTCGGTCCAGTACCCGAGGCCGCGTGTCGGGCTCCCGCGCCGCGGCTCCTCGCCCTCGGGGACGCGTGGCGCGTCGAACCAGACCACCTCGCCGCTGGTGGCGTCGAGCGCGGCCACCATGCCGAGTCCGGTGCTGATGAAGAGGCGCCCGCCGGCCATGAGCGGCGTATTCTGCGAGGCGCTCGGGGTGCGCATCGTGTTGCCCAGCCGTGTGGCGTCAGGAATCGTCGACTGTCGCCACACGATCCGCAGGTCGTGCACGGTCGATGCGTCGACCTGATCGAGCGGCGTGTATTTCGTGCTGGCCTTGTCGGCCGCGTAGGCGTGCCATTCACCACTCTGGCCTCCCGCGGCGGGAACAGCTAGCAGGGGAGTCAGGGTGACGCCGCTGGCAATGATGCTCAGTACCCGGAGAACCGCCGGCTTCAACATGTCGGGCCTCCTTTCTTCATGCATGTTCACCGAAGAGGTCTTGCATCACCAGGTAGCGAGCTTGCCGCATCCCCAATTCCTCGTAGGTTGTCTGCGCCACGTGATTGTCCAGTTCAACATAGAGTCTCAGTCCGACGACCCCCGGGTCTAATTCCGCCAGCTGCTTCAGATGCCGGTGTAACGAACGGAACACGCCCCGCCGGCGGTAGTCAGGGTGGACATACACGCTCTGGATCCACCAGACGTCACCATTTCGCCAGTCGCTCCACTCGCGGGTGTGCATGGTCTGACCGATGATCTTGCCGTCGGCACAGGCGACGAAATACGACCCGCGCGTTCGGTCCGACAGCAGCGTCTGGACTCCCTGTAGCACCGTCTCCCGGTCGAGCGATGCGTCTTCGGTTTCTTCGGCCAGGCGCGCATTGAAGTCGGCAATCGTCTGCAGGTCGTCAATGGTTGCCGCCCGGATGACATAGTCTGACATCTCCGGTACTCCCGCTCGTTGGGCACATGCATCCTATTGCTGATACGAGACTTATCTTGTTCGATCATGCTGCTTGCGTGGCGCGCAAAGATCGTCTATTCTCTCCCCCTCCGCAGCATCACTGCGTAGTCGGCTCTGGGTCCCAGGCACTTCCCCTCCGTCGGCCACACGTGATTCGGTGCACACTATTGCACGGCGGACGGCTGCTGTCACCGGGCGCGACCGGTGACGGCTTGTTTGGGCGCCATGCCCAACGGTGGACGGACTCGCTACCTGGACGTTCGTACATGACCGGCGACAGCACCGCGGCGGACACGGTAGATCGGAATGACGTTCGCCGGGAGCCGGCCGAGACACACACCTATCTGGACCAGGTGCTGGCGCACATTCCGGCTGGCATCGCGGTGCTGGATGGGCCGGACTTTCGATATTCTCACATCAACCAGCGACTCGCCGACATCAATGGACTCTCGGTGGCCGAGCACCTCGGCAAACCGCTGGCCGAGGTGCTGCCCAGCGCCGCGGCGGACATGCTGCCTCGCTTGCGGCGTGTGAGAGAGACTGGGGCACCGTCTCCGGAACACGAATTCTCAACGGGGCTGCCGCGCGAACCCAACGAGATACGGTGTTTCGTCGACACCCTCGTCCCGGTCTTCGACGCCGACGGGTCCGTCACGGCCGTCAGTGTCATCGTCCTCGACATCACCAGACGCACGCAGGCGGACACCGCGCCGCGTGACGGTCAGGAGCCACTGCGGGAAGGTGAGACGGAGCGCACGACCGACCTGTCTGCCATGATCGATCGGCTGCGCGCCGAGATCGCGGAGCGGGAGAGAGCGGACGCGGACCGCGACGACGCAGAGGCGGCGCGGCACAGAGCCGAGACGGTGCTGGCGCGGATCGTCGAGGCGAGTCAAGACTACATGTGGAGCGCGGAGATCAGTCCGACCGGTGAGTTTTTGTACCACTACCATTCTCCGTCTGTCGAGGTGATGACCGGTTATGCACCGTCCTTCTATCAGGAGGGACCTGAGCGGTGGCTGAGCACGGTCCATCTTGCCGATCGCGAAGCAGTCGAGTCGAATATGCAGCGACTGCGATCCGTCTCGAGCGGCTCGGAAGAGGTGGAGTATCGGATTGTACGACCGGACGGAACCATCCGATGGATCAGCGACAGAACCGTTTCGAACCGAGCCCCGGATGGCACCATCCACCTCAGTGGCGTGGCGTCGGACATCACCAAGCGGACATACCTGCGAGAACAGAACGCGCAGGCTCAGAAGCTCGAGACGGTCGGTCGACTCGCGGGCGGTGTCGCTCACGATTTCAACAATCTCCTTACAGTCATCTGCGGTCACTCGGAGCGTCTTGTGAAGCAGCTGGAGGCCGGCTCTGCGGAACACCGGCGCGCCGAGGCGATCCAGCGCGCGTCCGCCCGTGGAGCCGCGCTGATACAACGGTTGCTGGCCTTCAGCCGGCAACAGCCCTTGGCCTTGGAGGTCTTCGACCTGACATCGGTACTGGACAGCGTCCGGGAGCTCGTCCCCGGCCTGCTTGCCGAACAGATAGAGTTCAAAATGTCCGCCAACCCAGACCTCGGTCTCGTCGAGGTCGACCCCAATCAGCTCACGCAGGTCATCGTGAA
>JASLOY010000032.1 GCA_030745255.1 Vicinamibacterales bacterium | reverse complement strand
CTGGCGGCGCTCTTGCCACCCTCTGGTGACGCGCCGGCCGGCGTGGTCATGCCGTTTCGGTAACGCTTGAATACGCTGATGCTCCGTCTGTTGAGCCGACTCTATGACGAAGCCGCCTGGCGGCGGCGCCAGTGGTACGGCCGCCGGCCAGATGCCCGCCGGCGGTTGCGCCAGCCGGTCATCAGTGTCGGTGCCCTCGCGGTTGGTGGAAGCGGGAAGACGCCGCTGACGGCACATGTGGCACGGACGCTCGTGGCGATGGGGGAGCGGCCGGCCATCCTGAGCCGCGGTTTTGGCCGGTCTCGACCCCTAGACGGAGCCGTCGTCGTGCGAGACTCTGAGCGCGTGGTCGGCGAGCTGGCAACAGCCGGCGACGAGCCCTGGATGCTGGCTCAGGCCTTGGACGGCGTCGCGATCGTCGTGGCGACTGATCGTTATCTGGCCGGGCGTCTGGCCGAGATCCACCTCGGTGCGACGGTACATCTGCTCGACGATGGTTTCCAACATCTCCAACTCGAACGCGGGACAGACCTCTTGGTCGTCGCGCCGGCGGATCTCGACGACCCCGTCGTACTGCCCGCCGGTCGGCTGCGGGAGCGGGTGGCGACCGCACGGCACGCCGATGCGGTGCTGGTTGTCGACGAGGCGGACGAGCGACGGGACTGGGTCGCGGATCGATTGGGAGTGTCGCGCAGCTTTACGGTCCGTCGCCGCGTGGGACCCGCCGTGGCGGCCCCGATGCACGCCGAGCCGGTAGAGCTTGGTCCTGGCGCACGGGTCATCGCTGTAGCCGGGATTGCCCGTCCGGAGCGGTTCTTTGACGACATTCGCGACCTGGGCTTCGTTCTCGCGCATACCCTGGTCTTTCGTGACCATCACCGGTACTCCCCTCGCGACGTCGAGCGGATTCAGGCCGACGCACGCACAGCCCGGGCGGAGGCGATTCTGACCACCGAGAAGGACGGCGTCCGCCTGCAGCCGTGGCTCCCGTTCGGTCTCCCGCTGGCGATGCTGCCGTTGACCTTCACGACTGATCCAGTCGACGAATTTCGGGTGTTTCTCGCCGACCGGATCGCGGCCCAGAGGACGTCCGCGGCGTGACGAAAATGGCTGAGCGATCCGCTGGGCCGGTGCGGCGCCATCGGCCAGTCCGCCACCGGCTGGAGTATGTGGCGGTACGGGGCGTCCGGGTGACGATGGGGTTGTTGCCGCAGCGGTGGATTGGCTCTGCGGGTGCCCGGCTGGGTTCGCTGTTCCATCGACTTGACAGTCGGCGGCGTGAGACCGCAGTGACCAACGTCCGGGCCGCGTTCCCGCTAAAGACCGACTCCGAGTGCCGGGCGATTGTGCGCGGTGCGTTCGAGAACCTCGGCCGGCACGTGCTCGATTTTCTGCGGTTCGATACCTTGAGCGTCGAACAGATGATGGATCTGGTCGAGTTCGAGGGGGAGGAACGGGTTGAGCAAGCGCTCGCGGCGGGGCGTGGGGTGATGTTCTATACCGGTCACTTTGGGTTCTGGGAGCTGCAGATCATGGTGCATGCGGCTCGCTTTACACCGATTCTGATGGTCGCCCGCGCCCTTGATAACGCACTGCTCGAGGCGATGATCGAGCGTGTGCGCACGCGTGTCGGGACCCGCGTCATTCCCCGCCAAGGGGCGGTGCGTGGTCTGCTGCGGGGGTTGCTCGAGCACCAGTCGGTCGGGATGATGATTGACCAGCACATGCAGGATCGGAGCGCGGTGACCATCGAGTTCTTCAACCGCCCGGCTGCCACGACCTCGTCCATCGCGGTGTTGGCGTTGCGGACTGGTGTTCCGGTCATTCCAGTTTTTGCGCTGCCGTTGCCGGATGGTCGTTATCGGATGATCTACGAGACCCCGGTCGAGGTGCCGAGTCCGGAGAGACCCGATGCGGTCCAGACCCTGACCCAGCGGTGCACTGACGTGCTGGAAATGTATGTCCGCCGTTACCCGGAGCTGTGGCTCTGGATGCATCGTCGCTGGCGGGTTGCTGACGAGGCGGCTGCTGGCGGGCGCACGCCGGCGACAGTCGTTCGTGTTGGAGCCAACGCAGGCCAAGCCCGCCGGTCTTCTCCTGACTCCTGACTAGTGTCTCCTTGATCGCAGCTATGCAGGTGCTCGTGCGGACGCCGAACTGGCTCGGCGATATCGTGATGGCGCTGCCGGTGTTCTCGGCGCTGCGCGCGCACTTCGTCGGCGATGTGCTGGTAGCCGGGGTGCCACGCGTGTTCGCGCCCTTGTTGTCGTTGGTGCCGGCGGTCGACGAGGTTGTGCCACTCGACCGGGAGGGTCGATGGGGCTGGCGGGCACTCGGCGCTGAGGCTCGTGCGCTGCGGCGCGGCGGATTCGACCTGGCCGTACTGTTGCCCAACTCCTTTGGCTCGGCCTGGGCCGCCCGACGTGCCGGTATCCGGGAGCGATGGGGATTTTCGGCCCAGTGGCGCCGAGGATTGCTTACGCGAGCGGTGCCCCGCCCCGCTCGGCGTTCATCGCCGCTGCACCGGGTTGCCTACTATCAGGAGCTCGTACGTGGTCTCGAGATCGACTCGGTGGGGCTGGAGCCACGGCTGGCGGCATCCCCTGGCATGATTACACGCGCCCGGGCCCTGCTCGATTCGGCTGGTTGCGATCAGGGTCGGCCGATTGTCGGTGTCGCGCCGGGCGCCGCCTACGGTCACGCGAGGCGATGGTTGCCGGATCGCTACGGACGGGTGGTCGCCCGCGTGTGCCGCGAGCTCGGAGCGTCGGTCGTGCTACTCGGCAGCGCCCACGACCGCGATGCCGGCCGTGCGGTAGACTCTTCGCTCGCGGAGGCAAGCAGGGCTGGATCGAATCCCGGCGTCGTGAACCTGATCGGTCGCACCGATCTGACGCAGCTGATCGGCGTCGTCGCCTCTTGCCGGGTGTTTGTTGCCAGCGATTCCGGCGCGATGCATCTGGCTGCGGCGCTGGGGGTGCCAGTCACCGCGATCATCGGTCCGACCGACGAACGCGTGACTGGGCCCATCGGGTCCCATGAGGTCTTGTCCCAGCCGGTGTGGTGCCGGCCCTGTCTCTTTCGCGACTGTCCCATTGACCATCGCTGTATGACTCGCACTTCTGAGGACCGCGTGTTCGAGGCCGTGGCTGGTCAGTTGGAGCGGCCGAAGGGGGAGGTGGGCGCGTGAGGCCGGCAGTGTTCCTGGACCGGGACGGTACGATCAATGAAGATGTCGGCTATCTCGATCGGTTGGAGCGGCTGACCTTGTTTCCGTGGAGCATCGATGCGGTCCGACTGCTCAACGCTGCCGGCTTCTGCGTCGTGGTGATAACCAATCAGCGTGGTGTTGCGACCGGCGTCGTCTCCGAAGAGTTCGTCCACACGGTGCACGGCGAAATGAGCGAACGTTTTTGTGCTGGCGGCGCGCGCATCGAATCGTTCTACTACTGTCCGCATGACGCTGCTGCGCCGATCGAACAGTATCGAAGAGACTGTTCGTGTCGGAAGCCGAAGCCGGGCATGGCTTTGCAGGCAGTCGACGATCTCGGTATCGACCTCATGCGCTCGTTCGTGGTCGGCGATAGATGGAGCGACGTCGCGGTTGCCCGCAACGTCGGCGCGACCGGCATCCTAGTTCGGACAGGGTACGGTGTGACGCAGGCTGCGCATGCCGATCGGCCCGCGGATGCCATCGTGGTGAACGACTTGATGGCGGCCACCGTCCGGATTCTGGGGGAAGCCGAGGGTTAGACCCTGTGCTCAGTTGCGTTGACTTACGTGGGGCAAGGCTTCAGCCTTGCCTCGCAGGCCTGACGGCCTGCGCCACAGCATCAACCCAAGTGAGCACCGGGGCTGGGCCGGTGCATCGGTTCCCCGGGTCCAATGGTTTAGGGCCCCCAAAATGATGACCATTCGCATCGCATGGAGGCGACCCGGCCAATGATTTCACCGTCCGTCCACCCTGGTTCTGGCGACTCCGAGCTGCGCACTCGCCTCAGCGGCCTGGTCGAAGCATTTGGCCGCCCTCGGATCGCGGTGGTCGGTGATCTCATCGCGGACGAGTTCATTTACGGGCGGCTCGACCGGATTTCGCGCGAAGCGCCGGTGCTGATCGTCAAGTATGACTCCACAGAGGTAACCCCTGGCGGAGCCGGAAACGCCGGTCACAACGTGGCGGCGCTCGGCGGTGTGGCCCGGCTTGTCGGACTGATTGGCGCCGATGACGTTGGCCGCCGGCTGAAACGGAGCTTGCCCCGTGGAGTCGTCAAGACCGGGCTGGTCAGACCGGCCGGCTATCACACCCCGACCAAGACGCGCATTCTCGCCGGCGGTATCCACTCGGCCCGTCAGCAGGTCGTGCGGGTCGATCGCGATGGTCCGGCGGTGACACGCGACACGCGCGGCGCGGTGGCGCGCGCGGCGGTCACTGCGGTCGCCGGGTGTGACGCCGTCATCGTGTCCGACTACGGCACCGGCCTGATCACGCCTGGACTGGTCGCCGCCATCAAGCGACAGCTGCCGCGACGTGGTCGTCGGCCGGCGTCGCCGATTCTGCTCGACTCGCGGTACGCGCTGCTGCGCTATCGCGGGATGACGATCGCGGCGCCCAATGAGTCGGAAGTGGAGCAGATGCTCGGGACCTCGATTGGCGACGACCCGAAGGCGCTCGAGCGCGCCGGGCGGGCGGTTCTCGAGCGTACCCGGACACGCGCCATGCTCATCACACGGGGCAGCCGGGGAATGGCGCTGTTCGAACCGAAACGCCCCACCCAGCACATCGGGATTTACGGGACCGATGAAGTGGCGGACGTGACCGGCGCCGGGGACACGGTCATCGCGACCATGGCGATGGCGCTGAGCGTCGGCGCCTCCTGCTTCGAGGCGGCGCTGCTGGCCAATTATGCTGGCGGCTTGGTGGTGATGAAGCGTGGCACCGCGACCGTGAACGCCGCTGAGCTGCTTCAGGCGGTCGAGACAGATCTGGGCGGATGAGTGCGGTGGGTGAGGCTACGACTGGGGCGGTGCTGACCGAGGCGGAGCTCGTTGAACGGGTGCGGGCCGACCGGGCGGCGGGGCTGACGTTGGCGTTGGCCAATGGGTGCTTCGACGTGCTGCATGTCGGACATGTCCGCTACCTGGCCGGTTCGGCGGCGGAGGCCGACCGGTTGATCGTGGCGCTGAACGACGATGACTCGGTTCGCGTGCTGAAGGGACCTGGACGTCCCGTCCAGACGGCCCTCGACCGGGCGGAGCTCGTCGCGGCGCTACGAATGGTCGACTATGTAGTCGTGTTTCCGGACCTCACGGTCGAGCGTCTGTTGACCGTGCTCGAACCAGAGATCCATGCGAAGGGCACCGACTATACGGTGGAGACGGTGCCAGAACGGGACATCGTTCGCTCGTATGGCGGTCGAACCGTCATCGTCGGTGACAACAAGGACCATTCCACCCGCGAAGTCATCGCTCGTATCCGCGCGCGTGCGACCGATTAGACGGGCATGCGCGCGATTCTTATCGTTCGTCTAGGTGCGATGGGCGACATCGTCCACGCCCTGCCTGTTGCCGCCGCGCTTCGCGCCCGGTTCAGCGATGCCCGCATCGACTGGGTCGTTGACGAGCGCCACCGCGAATTGCTCGAGCTCGTTCCGGTCGTCGATCGGCGAATTGTCTTGCGGACCAAGTCCGCCTCGGTCTGGCGTCGGGTGACGGAGTTGCGTGGCACGCTCGCCCGCGAGTCCTATGACATCGCGATCGACGTGCAAGGGCTGGTGAAGTCGGCCGTGGTCGCGCGGTTGAGCGGCGCCAGGCGCATTCTCGGGTTCACGGCACCGCATCTGCGTGAGCGAGCCGCTCGCCTCCTCTACACAGAGACTCGCGAGCCTGGCGAGACGGCGCACGTGATCGAAATGAACCTGACACTTGCTTCCTCGCTGGGCGCGGATGTGTCGAGGATTCGGTTCCCTCTGGCGGTCCCCGCCTCGGCGGCGCTCGAAGCCGTTCGCGACCGCTGCGGGTCGCGGGGGGACTCGTCGTTTGCAGTGCTCAACCCCGGCGCTGCCTGGCCGAACAAGCGCTGGCCCCCTGACCGCTTCGGAGCGGTCGCGCAATGGCTCCGCCGGGAGCGCGGGCTGGGTTCCGTCGTCACCTGGGGACCCGGTGACGAATCGATGGCCGCAGCGCTGGTCGAGACGTCTGCCGGTGCCGCCGAATTGGCCCCATCCACCTCCCTCGCCGATCTCATCGCCATCGTCCGCGAGGCGTCCGTGATGGTGTCAGGGGACACTGGTCCGGTGCATCTGGCGGCTGCGGTCGGCACGCCGATCGTCGGCATCTACGGTCCAACCGACGCGGCCCGGAATGGTCCCTGGTCGAAAGACGACGTCTCGGTGTCGCGCTTCACCGTCTGCGACTGTCATCACAAGCGGCGCTGCGGCGCCGCCCAATGGTGCCTCGATGACATCTCGGTCGATGACGTTACGGCGGCGATCGCGCGACGGCTCGGGCCGTGATGACTGAAGTTACACCCGTGCCGGTGTCGGCCTGGCTCATCCGGGTCGCGCGTCTTCGTGTGACCGCCGGCTTCTGTGTCGCCGCTGCGGCGTTCTGGCTGGCGCGCCCGTCGTGGGTGTCGCTTGGGGTTGGCGCTGCCGTTGCGCTGGTGGGGGAGGCGCTGCGGGTCTGGGCGGCCGGGCATCTCGAGAAAGGTTCGGAAGTGACCTCTTCCGGTCCGTACCGGTGGATGCGGCATCCACTCTATGTCGGGTCTTCACTGCTGGGTGCCGGGTTCGCCGCGGCGTCGCGTCACTCTGTGGTCGCGACGATCGTCGTCGCATATCTTGCCGTTTCCCTGCTGGTCGCGGCCCGGCTGGAGGAGGCGACCCTGCGGGCGAAGTTTGGAGACGCCTACGATCGGTATGTGCACGGCGCCGCCGACTCGAGCCCCCGGCCGTTCTCGGCTGTTCGGGTACGACGCAACGGTGAGGTTCAGGCCGTCGTGGGGGTCGTGGCGGCTTTGGCCATACTGGGTCTGAAGGTTCTGGTCTTCAGTAGGGGTTAGCGTGGATTGACCTCGATTGACCGGGGCCCATCCCCATCACGTATAATGAGCTGTTTGGTAGTACTGCGGGACAGGAGCCGAGAGCCGGGCGGTTAGCTCAGTTGGTAGAGCACCGGCTTTACACGCCGGCTGTCACAGGTTCGAGTCCTGTACCGCCCACCAGCCTTTGCTCGCCGGAGAAGACAACGAGCTTCGGCTGGCAAGGCAGCGAGGGCTCTTTCGCCATGACTTCGGCGGAAGTGGTCCGTTGTTGGAGAGTTGCCCTTTGCGGGGTCGTAGTTCAGTTGGTTAGAACGCCGGCCTGTCACGCCGGAGGTCGCGAGTTCGAGTCTCGTCGGCCCCGCCATTTCTTGCAACAACTTACGGTCGTCGAACCCCGAGACAGGGGGTCCGACGGTCCGTGTGCGCTAGCACGCTTGCTGGTGTGAGCGGTGAGAGGCCGTCGGCCAGACACGACAGCGGTCTCCAGGGTCGACTGGACATCGTCCCTCGAGCAGCCTAGGTTCTCGGCCTGCCCGGCAAAGGCCGATACACTTTACGCGTGGAGGTCAGGCGATTGCGCAGTGGACACGTCACCACGGCTCTCAAGGCGATCTTTATCGTTGCCATCTTTACGGTCTTGATCCGACAGGATCTGCTCTCCCTCGGGGCGATCGAAACCGCGATCTCCAGATGGCCATGGGTGGTCGGGGGTTGGGCGTGTATGACCGGCGGCGTTCTCATTGGGACCGTCCGCTGGCACTTCCTGATTCACGCGCAAGACATCCCCATCCCGCTGCGACGCACGGTGCAGTCAGTCTTCGTTGGCCTGTTCTTCAACGTGTTCCTGCCGGGCACGGTCAGTGGCGACCTCGTCAAGGGCTATTACGTTGCCCGGGCCGTTCCCGGCCATATCGCCGCGACAGTCAGTTCGGTCCTGTTCGATCGTGTCGCCGGACTGACGGGGTTAGTCGCGCTCGCGACAATCGCCCTGCTCGTCGGGGGGCGGGGAGAGTGGGCTGGCAGATTGGGCGATCCGATCGCGCTGGCGGTGGTCGGCGCAGCCGTCGGGATAGCGGTCTTATTCGCTGCGCTGCTCGGACTGAGTGAAGATCGGGATCCGATCCTGAAGATCCTTCGTCGTCTGGCTGGACGGCTTCCCTTCTTGATCAGCCCGTTGCGCGTCTTTGAAGGCCTTCGGGTGTATCACGCCAAGCGGCGCATCACGCTCGCGAGCATTGTCGTCTCGGTGGTGGCTCATGGGTTCTTTGTGGCTGCGTGGGTGTGCTACGTGCGGGCGATGGCGCTCGAGGGGATCCCCGCTGCAGCGCTTTTTGTCGTCGTCCCGGTTGGTATGCTGGTGGCCTCGATTCCTATCGGGCCGGCGGGTATCGGAACAGGCCACGCGGCGTTTCTGGCAATTTTCGCCCTGTTGGGTTCTGACAGAGGCGCCGACCTCTTCAATCTCGTACTGGTTTTTCAGTTCATCCTGGCCGGCATTGGCGGGCTGGTCTACCTCTCGGTCAAGGCCAATGACCCCATTTCGCCGGACCGTCTCGCAACGGCTATGTTAAAGGGATCGACGCAGGCCAAGTAGCCCACATTTCTCACCCGTTGCAGCGAAAGAGAAAAGGGAGACCCGTTCCGCGGCTGGGTCAGCCCGATTCCCACGAGGTGGCGGCATCGAGGCACACGTGGACCGCTGTCTGCCGTCCTAGGTCGATTCACCGCGTGCTAGGATGCTCAAAAGGTGGATCTATGACGCTGGTTGACGTCGAGGGACATGTGCCGATTCGGCGTTTGATTGCGCGGGCGGTGGCTCGCGACACGCTGCCGCCGAGTCTCATGCTGACCGGCCCTGACGGCGTTGGCAAGCGGCGGGTCGCTGTGGCGATAGCCAAGATGCTCAACTGCGAGGCGGGGACAGCACCCGGGGCCGACGGGCCCGCAGCGTCACCCGATGCGTGCGGTGTGTGCGCCGCCTGCGACCGCATTGCCCGCTGCGTTCACACTGACGTGATCATCATCGAGCCGGGTGAGACCGGGTCGATCAAGGTCGATGCGGTCCGGGCGGCGGTCGATCAGACGGCGTTCAGGCCGTTCGAGGGCCGACGTCGGGTCGTCATCGTCGACGATGCCGATCGGTTGGTGTCCGAAGCGCAGAACGCGCTGCTCAAGACGCTCGAGGAGCCCCCGGCCGCCTCGGTCTTCCTGCTTGTCACGAGTCGTCCGCATCTTCTCCTGGCGACGGTCCGTTCACGGTGCCCCGAGCTGCGGTTCGGGGGGCTGGGGACCGACGAGATCGCGGACCTCTTGGTGACCCGGCATCAGTTCGACGCGACGGCGGCGCTCGCGGCGGCGGCGTCGGCCGACGGCAGCGTGGCCCGTGCGCTCGAGACCGGTTCGGGTGACTACATCGAGGCGCGACAGAGCGCGGCGGACCTGCTGCGAGCGTTCGCCACTGCGTCGAGCCCCAAACGCCGCCTCGAGACGGGCAAAGAGCTAGCCAGTGTTCGACGCGGGAGTCGGTCGAGCGCCGCCGCGGATCGTGAGACACTGACCGGCCGGCTGCGCGCCCTCGGAACGTTGCTGCGAGATCTGCAGCTCGTGTCGGCTCGAGGTGACCGAGCCTGGCTCGCGAACGGCGATTGCGAGGCGGAATTGGCCGAACTCGCGCCTGCGTACGACACCGACCGCGCAAGACGCGGTTTTGCCAGCGTCGAGCGCGCGATAAGCGCGTTGAGTCGGAACGCCAGTCCCAAGGTCGTGGTGGACTGGCTGGCGCTACAACTGTGATGGAAAACGAGCCGACTCCCCGTTTTGTCAGCGTCAAATTCGATGCGGTCGGGCGGGCGCGCACGCTCCTGCTGCCCGAGATCGACTTCGACCCCAAGTTGAGCCGGGGCGATGGGGTGGTCGTGCAGATGGGCGATCGGCGGGCCTATGGCGCGGTCGCGCACGCGGTACCGCCGATGGCGACCTGGAAGACGCCTCGTGCCGACGCGGCCACGCGGGTGTTGCGCCGGGCATCGCGTGAAGATGTGCTCCGTCGGTTCCGGCAAGAACAGCGCGAGCGCGAGGCCAGGCGAATGTGCCTGCTGAAGATCCGCGAGCGTGGACTCGCGATGAAGCTGGCCAAGGTCGAACAGCTCTTCGACGGGTCGAAGCTCGTGTTCTACTTCACTGGCGAGGGACGTGTCGACTTCCGAGAGCTCGTGCGCGAGCTCGCAAGCGAGTTCAGGATTCGGATCGAGATGCGGCAGATCGGCACGCGCGACGAGGCGAAGCTGATCGGCGGCTATGGCTCCTGCGGACGTCCACTCTGCTGCACCACTTGGCTTCAGTCCTTCGAGCCCATCTCGATCAAGATGGCCAAGCGCCAGAACCTCAGTCTGAACCCGTCGCGTCTCTCCGGCGCCTGTGGTCGGTTGAAGTGCTGTTTGCGCTACGAGCTGCCGAATGCGAAAGGCGAGCAGCATGCCGGCTGCGCCCATGAGCGCGGCTGCGACCGGTCGGCCGGAGGCTGTCATGGCGAATCTTGCGACGCCGTGTGCGGCGGTAGCGGGTGCCCAGCCTAGTGGGAATGTTCCCCAGGGTTCCTCGGACCACAAGAAATAGATGAGCGCTGGGACCCGCCCACGTGTCGGGGTGACGATGGGGGACCCGGCCGGGATTGGACCCGAGATCGCGCTCAAGGCGGCCGCAGATCCGAGGGTCTGCGAGGTGTGCGAGCCGGTGCTCTACGGCCCTCAAACTGCCGTCGAGCGTGCGCGGTTTACTCCGGGCGTGCTGGCCGCCGAAGCTGGCCTGGCCGCATGCGAAGCGGTCGAGCAGGCCGTCGCCGATGCGCTGGCCGGTCGGCTCGACGCCATTTCCACCGCACCGCTCAACAAGGAAGCGCTGTCGCTGGCCGGATTCACCTGGCGTGGTCACACCGAGTTGCTCGCCTATCTTACTGGTACCGGGGATGTCGCGATGATGTTTCATTCCCCCCGACTCCGTGTCGTGCTTGCGACCGTGCACGTCCCACTCTCGGCGGTGCCCCATCTGCTGACACAGGCGCGTGTCGAAACGACACTGAAGCTGGCGGCATCGGAGCTCCCACGCTTCGGCTTCGCGACACCGAGACTCGCACTGGCAGCGTTGAATCCGCATGCTGGTGAGGCCGGGTTGATGGGGTTGGAGGATCTCGAGGTGCTGGCGCCGGCGGTCGAGTCGGTCCGCCGGCAGGGAATTGACGTGACCGGCCCCGTGCCCGCCGACACGGTGTTTCGGCAGGCGGTCGAAGGACGGTTCGACGCGGTCATCGCCTGTTACCACGATCAGGGGTTGATCCCGGTCAAACTCGTCGCGTTTGGTGAGGCGGTGAATGTTACGTTGGGGCTGCCGATCGTAAGGACGTCAGTCGATCACGGGACCGCGTTCGATATCGCCGGCCGGGGTGTGGCCGACGAGACCAGCCTGGTGCACGCGGTGGTGCTCGCCGCCCGCCTGGCGCGTCAGAAGGCCGGAGCGTCTGAAGCCCGAAGCCCGAAGCCCGAAGCCGGAGAAACACACGGGTTCTCCCCTGCCTCCTAGCCATGCACGCAGTCGACGACCGCGACGCCGAGAAGCTCATCGCGGACAACCGCAAGGCCAGGCACGACTACAAGCTCTTCGATACCTTCGAGGCCGGCATCGTGCTGCTCGGCACGGAGGTGAAGGCGATTCGGGAGGGGCGCGTGAACTTGCGCGACAGCTACGGTCGGCTCGAGCAGGGCGAGGTGTATCTCTACAACGTCCACATCAGCCCGTATAGCCACCGCGGCTACGCCGACCACGAGCCGATGCGCCGCCGGAAGCTGCTACTCAACAAGCGGGAGATCCGAAAACTGATCGGTAAGGTCGTCGAGCGCGGGATGACGCTCGTTCCAGTCAGGATGTATTTCAAGCGAGGACGGGTCAAGGTGGCCGTGAGCTTGGCCAAGGGGAAGCGGGAGTACGACAAACGGGAGACGCTGCGCCGGAGGGAGGCCGACCGCGAAGCGCGCGCGGCCATCAAGCAACAATGAGGGTACTCGTCACAGGCGCCGCCGGTCAGCTCGGACGTGAGATCAGCAGGGTCTTTGCCAAGCACGACGAGGTAGTGGCGCTCCCTCGCGCCGGTCTAGACATCTGCAACCACGACGCAGTGCAGCGGGTGACCCACGAGACCCATCCAGACGTCATCCTCAACTGCGCGGCCTACAACGACGTGGATGAGGCCGAGACTGACCCTGTCACGGCGATGCAAGTGAACGGTTTCGCCGTTCGCTCGCTGGCTACGGTGGCGCGGGAGGTCGGTGCAGTGCTGGTGCATTACAGCACCGATTTCGTGTTCGACGGCGAGACGAACCATCCGTATGACGAATTGGCGTCACCTGGCCCGCAGAGTGTGTATGCCACCTCGAAGCTGCTGGGAGAGTGGCTTGCGTGCGGGGCTCCCCGTCATTACGTGCTCCGGGTGGAGAGTCTGTTCGGGGCCGGGGCGGAGGCTCTGGACCCTTCCGTGCGACCACGCGGAAGCACGCTCGACCGGATGGTGGACGCCATGATGGCGGGTCGGCCCGTCCGTGCCTTCACCGACCGAACGGTGTCACCGAGCTATGTTCCGGACGTCGCGGCTGCTACCCGCGCCTTGGTCAAGGGCAAGGCCGAGGTCGGGCTCTACCACTGCGTCAACACCGGTAGGGCGATCTGGTTCGAGGTGGCTGAGGCTGCGGCGACACGGCTCGGGTGCGAACCGCTGCTGTCGCCGATCACGACGGGTGAGGTCCAGATGCGCGCCGCGCGCCCCAGCTACTGCGCCCTGTCGAATGACAAGATCGTCGCCGCCGGCGCGACGATGCCAACCTGGGAAGACGCGCTCGACCGGTATCTCACGGCCCGAACGGCGCGCTAGCTCAACACCTCGTCCACGAGCTCCGATACTCTCCGCCCGATCGCCAGACACGCGGTGAGTCCGGGCGAGTCGATGCCGGCCGCCTGAATCAGACGCGGCTGCTGCGGGTCGCGCTCGATCAGAAAATCGGAGAACGCGTTGGCATCCGGGCTCAGCTTGGGGCGGATGCCGGTACCGCCGAGGCGGAGATCGCCCGGCCTCACCGACGGGAGCAGCACGCGTGTAGGTTCGACGAAGGCGTCAACCGGGAGGCGGTCGCCTTCATGGTCGTCCTTGGCGTCCTGGTAGTTCGCAGTCGGACCGACCATGACGCCGCCCCACGTCGTGGGTGTCACATGCACCCCGAGATGCTCGCCCGACGGAGCCGGTAACGGGTAGACGGGGCGCTTTATGTTGACGAGCTCGCGGCTTGCGCCGACGAGTTCGGCGTACTCGCCGCGAGACGGATGGATCTTGAATGTCCGGCCACCAAGCACGGCCGACACATCGTCGGCATACAGCCCCGCGGCGTTGACTACTGCGCGGGTCTTGATCGTTTCGGCCGGCGTTCGCAGCTCGAGCCAGCCGGCATCCGCGTCGCCGCCTACGAGGGGCGTCGCAGGTAGCAGCATGGCGTCGCTGGCGAGCGCTTCACGGCGCAACGCACGAACCAGCGCCTCAGCTTCAACGATGCCGGTAGATGGCGACCACAACGCAGCTCGCGCGGCCACATGGGGTTCGAGACGGTGAATGAAGTCGCGATCCGCGATTTCGAGGTCGTCGACGCCATTCGCGCGGCCGCATGTCAGCAGGCGGTTGAGTTCGGCGTCGTCGTCGGCTGGCCCGGCGCAGATCAGCTTGCCGCGGCGTTCGTGCGGGACGTCATGGCTTGCGCAGAACGCATAGAGCGCGTCACGTCCCTCGACGCACAGCCGAGCCTTGAGTGATCCTGCCGGGTAGTAGATGCCGGCGTGAATCACGCCACTGTTGTGGGTGCTGGTCTCGGTGCCGTAACGCGGGTGACGCTCGAGCAGGCAGACCGTTCGCCCTGCTCGAGTCGTGAACTGCGCGCATGCCAGCCCGACGACGCCGCCGCCGATGATGACCAGGTCGACTTCTTCCATTCCGATGCTAGAGCACATACCGTTTCCCGAGCCGGAACACTAGCATGCACATGCTATATTGAGTTGGCTGAGCACGCGAAGATTGCTCCGACCAGTCGCTTCTATGACCACATCATGTGAGGATCTCATTGAACGTCTAAGAGCTCGCAAGGCTCGAGTGGGCGTGATCGGGCTCGGCTATGTCGGGCTGCCGCTCGCCGTGGAGTTTGCCAAGGCCGGGTTCGTCACCGTCGGCTTCGATCTCGACGAGGACAAGGTTCGACGGATTTCGTCCGGAGACCCGTGCGGCGTCGACGTGTCGCGGGCCGACGTGGAGGCGATGACCTCCAGCGGTCGGCTCAGCGCGACCACCGATGTTGCCAAGCTCGCCAATCTCGACAGCGTCAATATCTGTGTTCCGACGCCGCTGCGTAAGACCAAGGACCCGGATCTGTCCTTCATCGTGGCGGCGGTCAGGGAGATCGCCCGGCATCTCCACGCCGGTCAGCTCGTC
This sequence comes from Vicinamibacterales bacterium, assembly GCA_030745255.1. GTDB lineage: Bacteria > Acidobacteriota > Vicinamibacteria > Vicinamibacterales > UBA8438 > NP936. The sequence continues at coordinate 33 of JASLOY010000032.1, read as the reverse complement.
ATTCTCGAGTCCACCACCTATCCAGGGACGGTC
>JASLOY010000329.1 GCA_030745255.1 Vicinamibacterales bacterium | reverse complement strand
TCGAGCCGCCGGTCACGATCTGGACGCAACCGCTCTGCTACGTCGGATCGCCGCTGCGGCACTCGTTCGCCTGAACATGCTGGCTGTACTGAGGCAGCTGCGCACGGCCGGGCTCCGCGTCGCGGCGCTTACCAATTCCTGGTCCATGCCGGTTCACGATGCGCGGGTCGATGCGCTCCGACCCGAGTTCGACTGTTTCGTGGAATCGCATCGGGTAGGGATGCGCAAACCGGAGCGGCGCATCTACGAGCTGGTGTGCCGGACCCTCGCCGTGCAGCCTGCGGCGGCGATCCTTCTCGATGACCTGGGTGGCAATCTGAAACCGGCCCGGGCCATGGGGATGACGACAATCAAGGTCGGTGAGCCGGCTCTCGCGATCGCCGAGCTCGAACGCCTGACTGGCGTGGCGCTCTCTCGGTAGCAAGGCCCTTCAGGGCGGCGATCGACGCCATCCGTCCCGAGCCTAGAGCCTTGAACCGAAACCGGCGGACAGATGGGTTTAGGCGCCCGCCGTCACTCCTTCCGCCGCTTCCACCGCGCCATCAACAACGTCGCCAAGCCGAGCATGATCTCGTCGAGGAACGGGATCGGGTCCGGCATGAGCAGGTCGGCCACAAACAGCCCGCCCGCCAGCAGGAACAGCTGCCAGGACCGGAGCCGGGTCAGCCAACCGGTGAGTCCGCTATCGGACATGCTCCCCGCAAAAGGTCAGCATTCGAGACCAGCAGGTCGCGGCATACGCGGGGTGGTAGACCTCGGCACGGGTGTCGTTGAAGAAGGCGTGGTCGGCACCGTCGAAGACCGTGATGTCGGCCGACTTGCCGGCAGCCTCGAGGTCTGCTTCGAGGCGACGCGCGGCGGACGGCGGGACGAACTCATCCTTCTCAGCGAAGAAACCGAGCACGGGCGCCGCCAGCGCCGACAGATTGGGTTTCACGTTCGGATGAATGCCGTAGAAGACGACACAGGCTCCGACCGACGCGTTTTCGCATGCTGCATACAGCGACAGCTGCCCGCCCATGCAGAACCCGACAGTACCCACACGCGTGCTGGTTACCTCGTCGCGAGCCAGCAGGTGGTCGATGGCGCCACGGAGATCTTTCTCGACCCGGCCGATGTCGAGCGCCATCATCAGCTTGCCGGCGTCGTCGGGGCTCGTCGTCGTCTCGCCGTGATACATGTCGGGCGCGAGTGCCACGAACCCGTCAGCCGCGAAGCGGTCGGCCACTTCCTTGATGTGGTCAACGAGCCCCCACCATTCCTGCAGCACGATGACACCCGGCCCGCTGCCGGATGCCGGCACCGCCAGATAGCCGCTGCCTGTCTTTCCGTTGCTCTGAAATTCAATGATCGAACCGGACATATCGCCTCTCAATCCTGGCTGTGGATAACGCCGGCGCTTTGGACCTCGATGACCGACAGACTTTGCGCCAAATTGTCCGCCGCGACATCGTCCAGCCCGGTCAGCGGAGCATAGACCTCCAGGCTCGCCTGTAGCAGCGTGCCGGCGTGCAACTCAGCCGCCTCGTCGGCGTTGAGCCCGGCGCGGTGAATCATCCAGTCCTTGTAGTCGGCCTGTTCCGGTGCCGAGGTCCCGGTCCCTCCGGCGCCACCCAGCACGAACCGGTCCGGCTGGAGCCGCTCGTTGACCGAGCCCGCCAGATCGCCGTCGACAAACAAGAGCGTCTCGCCCCGCGCCGCGTAGTGACTGAGCACCACGTGGTGCCAGCCGCCGTCAGCGGCATCTACCGTAGCCGCAAGCACCTGCCCGGTGGAGGCGGTATAGGTCAGGCGTCCATCGACGACCGCCAGGCGCGTGCGGGTCCGACCGCTCGGCGTGAGCGTGTAGACCTCGATAGACTGGCGCCGCCGCCCGTACTCCCGCTGCTGAGCGGCGTGGTCGAGTGTCTGACCTGCCACGGCGGCCACCGCGCCGTCGCCGCTGGCCCGCACCAGAAAACTCACGGCGAACGACCGCATCGTCGTGTCCGGCGAGAAGGTCAGGGGCGCGGCCGAGCCGTCCCTGACGCGAACGAATCCGGAAGCAGTCGACTTGACCGGCAGCGGCTTGCCGGCAGCCAGCGCGTCGAACAGACTCGGCACAAAGGCGTGGGCCATCTCGGTGTGCCCAGCCGAGTTCGGGTGCGACGGGTCGGCGACGAAGCCCGGCGCCCACCGGCCAGCTCCGTCGTCGATGGCGCCGAGCAGGTTGACGCTCGGCACGTCCCAGGAATTGATGAGCAGGTTCATCCGGCGCGTGTAGGCGTACTCCCGTGCATTGAAGTCGCCGCGCGTGTAGCACAGGGTCACGATCGGCACGATGCCGGCGGCGCGGGTACGCTCCACGAGGTCCCAGAGGCCGGTGGCGAACTGGTCGTAGATTCGATCGGCCTCATCTCTCGTGGACGTGCACCGGCGAGTCTGGCCGGGGGCGCATTCCATGATCCCCTCGTTGCCGAGCGAGAGCGCGAGCACCGCATAGCCCGGGTTGCCAGGCGTCAGATACCGGGTGTTTGGGTCGGCCACGCCATCGGGTTCGAACCGTGGCCTGATCGTGACAGTGTTGTCGCCACCGCGGGACCGGTTCAACACTTCCCACCGGCGCGGCTCGAGCAACGTGCGCATCCGGCCGGTGTAGCCCCCCTGCCCGGTCTCGTCGCCGGTTCCGTTTGGCACAGAGGAGCCGAAGAACGCGATGCTGCGGTCCCGGTTCCCGGTGCTGGTGTCCTGCTGGGCCACCAGCCCGGCGCTTGAGAGCAGCAGCAGTACGAGGGCGAACGACCGCAGACGTGGCTTGGTCACCATGATGGTCTCCTTACAGGCTGGCCCGGCGAATCGCGCGGTTCAGGCTGTGGAGCTTTCGGCGAACCACCTTGAGCTCCGTGTGGTCGTGCGCCTCGATCGCAGCCTCGCGGGCAACCCTCAACTCACGCATCTGCGCCTTGAGCGCCGGCTTATCGATGCCTTTGGCGGTGTGGTGCTCGTGCGGGTCGACGCCGAGAACTTTGCATATCGCCAACAGAAGCGGCGCCTTGTGCATTGACTTGAATCCCTTCAAGTCGTCAGAGCCCTGCGCCTCGGCGACCACCCGAAGTTGGGCCACGGTCATCTTGTGCAGCTCTTCGTAGGTATGCGCCATGAGAGTCCTCGCAATCTGTGAAGTCCCGAATCACCCACGCCCGAAGTTGTCGACCGACCCTGCGATCGAAACACCCGCAGGATAGCACTCAGAGCCGTCTGCCGACGCATGCCTGCCAGCTCCGGTGCTACCGCCGCGTGTCTGGCGCCACGTCGAGCTGGAGATTGCCCTCCGCGTCGTAGAACCCGACGCTGGGACGGCCGTTGTCGGCGACACCCAGCACCAGACGTGGACGGGCGCCGTCTCCGAGATTGACAACGGTCGAGCCCTGGACCGTGCCCATCGTCAGGCGTTGGACTCCGCCGACGTCGAACAACGACAGGAAGGGCGCGTCGTCGGCGCCCACCACCAATCCCGCCCCGCGCTGGCCTGCGCTGTTGAAGAGCGACATGCGCGGCTCGCCTTGTGCTCCCAGCGTCAGCTGCAGCCGGGTCCGCCCACCGTCTGACAGACCGACAAGTGGGGTGCCCCCGAGCGAACCGATCAACACGCTGCGGGCCGCCTCGTTGCCGACCGTGACAACCGATTCCTCTTCCCGGACACTCGCCGACAGCCGTGAGACGCCGCTTGGGTTATTGAGCTGCAACACTGGTGTGCCATCCGATTCGGCACCGACGATGCCGCGCACCGTGCCATCCGGCCCATAAAAGACCAGCGAAGCCAGCCCTCGCTCGTCCTCTCCGGCGAGCACCGCGCGCAGCCGCCCCCCGCTGTCCATGATGTTGACCTGCGATGCGGTCACGACGTCGGCTGGCTGCGCGTCGAGTCGCGCCGTCAGAAGCAGGTTTGACAAGGCCCCGCCCACCATCGACGCCACGACCATCGCCCCGATCAACCAGCCACGTTGTCGTCCATGCATTCCGCTTCTCCTCTGAGGACGCTCGCCCGCCTCTGTAGCGCAGGCCTTTGAGCCTCCGTTCGCCGGTGCCCACACATGCGAACTACGGCGAGACCTCGCCGTAGCCCTGACAAAGGCGGGCAGGCCTGCGTGGCAAAGCTAGAGCCTTGCCCGACAAAGTGCGAAGCTCCATGTCACCTTCGACGCTCGTTCGTCACGTCTGGACTTCGTCCACGGCCGTGAAGTGCCTGCCACGCGTCTCCGGCCCGAGCCAGATCACGGCCGCGACCAGGACGCCGGACGCGACAATACACAGCGTCATGGCCCCGCCAATCGTCATCCCGCCGTCCTGCAACTGCCCCAAGACGAACGGTGTCGCCGACCCGACCGCCGCGCCCACATGGTAAGACAACCCCGGACCAACCCCCCGCACCGCGGTCGGGAACCGCTCGGTCAGATAGGCTGGCGCCATGCCCCAGATGCCGCCCCCCGTCGCGCCCATGGCCAGCGCGCCGACCAGCAGTAGCGTGGTGCTGGACGTGGTCAGAAAGATCGGCGCCGAGGCGACGCCGGTCAGGGCGGCCAACGTCACCGCGCCGCGGCGGCCCATGGGACCTTCCGACGCCCGTCCCCAGAACGCGATGCCGACGATGGCGGCGCCGTTGAACGCCACGACATACCGCAACGGGTCCAGTTCCTGCCCGCGCAGAAAGGTCGGGTACCAGAACGAGATCGAGTAGTAGGAGAACATGAACGCCGAGAGCAGCAGCGAGCTCTGGACTGTGACCCAGATCAGATCCGGCTTGAACAGACGCAGCACCGACACCCGGTCGGCCAGCTCCTCCCGGCCGGTCTCCTTCAGGTGCCGCTGGCGCTCGAGCCAGACTGGGCTCTCGGCGACGCCGGTCCGGATCCAGAGCACCA
>JASLOY010000328.1 GCA_030745255.1 Vicinamibacterales bacterium | reverse complement strand
CGAACGTCAGGTAGCCGTTGCTGCCGACATAGAACGAGCTGTAGCTCGTCCCGTACAGGGAAACCTGCTCTCCGCCGCTGAGCGAGACCTGGGCCCAATCGTCGTCGGAGAGCAACAGCACGGCTCCACCGCTGGGATCGCTGGGGAAGGTGGTCGTCGACTCGCGGCACGCCTCGTAGGTGTTCGCCGAACCGTTCGGAGTGAGCGTCAGCGACTGGTTCGCGACGTCGAGGTCTCCCCCGAAGAACTGCTCCGTGAAGTAGTCGTTGGCCTCGTCCTCGGTCGCGAACGAATGGCACGCGCCGCCATTGTCGTCCGTCGAGACGTTGCCCGCCGCGTCGGTGGCGTCGATGACGTAGAAATACTGCGTCAAGGGCGAGAGTCCCGAGAGCGCGACGTCGTGGCTGGTCGCCAGTCCGCTGGCGCTCGCCGTCTGGTCGAGTACCCCGCACGAGGCGCCAAACCGGATCTGGACACTCGCCGGCTCGTTCGTGAGGAACGAGATGTCGGCCGAAGAGCCGTCGCCGGACTTCGCCTCGATATCCGAGACGACCGGCCCCGCACAGTCGACCAGCGCGGTGTCCTGCAACACGGCAGGCGATCCCGTGCCGTCGGAAGCGTCGTTGTAGGTGGCCGTGGCGGTCTCGCCGTCCGACACGTTGAGGATCCCATCGCCTACCACGACGGCTCCGGCCTCGGAGTTGATCGATCCGCCGAACACGCCCGAACCCATCGAGACTTCGCTCATCGTGAGGGTTTCGTCGTCGCCCCCCGTCGTCACCACGCTCACCCCGAAGGATGCGCCGCCCGACAGATCGCTGTCGGCGATCGAGAGCCCGAGCGTATCGTCGCACTGGTAGATGCTGCCGTCGAAACTGATGGTCGCAGCACAGCTGGCGTACGCGCTGAGGTTGCTCTCGACGAAATCACCCGGCACGCCCGCCCCCGCCGACGCGCCGACGATCCCGTCGCTCGCCGCGATCGCCAGATGCGTGATGCGAAGCGTGCCGTCGAAGAACAACTCGAACTGGAACGAGTTCGAGCTGGTCGAGGCGTACTCGGGCACGTTCTCGTAGGTCACGACCACGCGGTCGGCCAGCTGCTCCCAGGAGACCTGTCCGCTCGACGAGGGATCGAGATCCTTGAAGAGCCCCGAAAGCCGCCGCATCGAAAAATGCGTCGAGAGCGATGCGGAGTAGCCCGTGTCGGACGCGCCGAACGTCAGGTAGCCGTTGCTGCCGACATAGAACGAGCTGTAGCTCGTCCCGTACAGGGAAACCTGCTCTCCGCCGGTGAGCGAGACCTGGACCGCAGCGTCGTCGGAGAGCGAAATGACCGTTCCGCCGCTGGGATCCGTGGGGAACCCGGTCGCCGACTGGCGGCACGCCGCGTAGGTATTTGCCGAACCGTTCGGAGTGAGCGTCAGCGACTGGTTTGCGACGTCGAGATCGGCGGCCGAGAAGTTCTCTGTGAAGTAGTCGAGCTGGTCGGCTGTGGTAAAGGAATAGCAAGCGCCGCCATTGTCGTCCGTCGAGACATTGCCCGCCTCATCGGTCGCTTCGACCGAATAGAAGTACTGCGTCGAGGGCGTCAGGCCTGAGAGGCTGATCTCGTGGCTCGTGAGCGTGCCGACCCCCGCGGTGGACTGGGAGAGCGACCCGCACGACGTGCCGTAGTTCACCTCGCCGGCCGTGGCCTCATCGGAGTCGAAGGAGATGGTCGCGCCGAGCCCGGTGAGATTCGCGCTTGCGACGTTCGAGATCACCGGCGACGCACAATCGGTCAGAGCGGTCGCCTGTTTGGAAGCGGGCGAGCCGGTGCCATCGTCGGCGTCGAGGTAGGTCGCCGTGATGGTTTCGGCGTCCGACACGCTGAGGGTCCCATCCCCTGTCACGACGCTTCCGGTCGCCGTATTGATCGACCCCTCGAAGACGCCCGACCCCGACGAACTCTCGGTCAGAGTGACGGTCTCGGCGTCGCCTCCGGTCGTCGTCACGCTCACACCAAAGGGCGCGCCGCTCGACAGGTCGCTGTCGGACACCACGATTCCGACCGTCGACGTGCACCCGTAAGCTCCGCTGTCGAAGCTGACGATCCCGTCAGAGATCGTCGTAGAGAAGTTGTAGGCGACCAGCGCGAAATCCTGGTCGGTTCCATCCGCGTTTCCGGGCACGCCGTCTCCGGCGATGGTGGTGGCGTTGATCGTGATGCTGGCCGAGCCCGAAGGCCCGGGCGCGAGGAAGACCGCTTCGGAGTTGTTGCGGAAATCGGCCGTGCCGCCGGGCTGGGAAACCCCGAGCGTGAAGTTGTTTCCGCGGTAGGTCGTAGCGCCGATCTCGACGACGAGGTCGAGGTCGTTTACGTAAGCGTCGGCAAACGCAGACCCCGGCGCATCGGTCCAGACCAGGGCGATGCGGATCTCCTCGGAGGCGTCCACGATCTGACCGTTGAGTGTGATCGATTCACCTGAGGAACCGAACACCGTCGCCTGGTCTGCGAGAAGCCGGGGGGCAGAAGTGTCGAATCCCGCGCCCATGTCGGCGATGCCGAAGCCCTGATTGTTACCCGGCAGATCCTCGTTCGCGCCCGATCCGGTGATCTGCCGGCCACTGTGCACTACGTACGCCTTGACCAGCGCGGGGCTCGGCGAAGTGACGTCATACACTCGATCGAGGAACTCGGTGATGAGCGACGTGTAACCGGCGATCCCCGGTGTCGAGTGGCTGGTTCCAGAGGACCAGGTATAGATCGAACCGGCAGGGAAGAGCGCGTCGTCGCCCGGCGCCGAAAAATCGTTACTGGCCGCACCACACACACCCGAACCGTTGAAGTCGGGTTGAGACGCGTTGCCCTGGATGAAAGTCCCCGGCGCGACGATCTCCGGTTTGATGCGACCATCGTCGCTCGGACCGCGGCTCGAGAAGCTCGCCATGTCCCGCGCATCGTCGCCGTCACTCGCGTTCTTGCCGCACCCGTCTCCGTTGGACGCATCGGGGTTCGAGGTCTCGCTCGCCCCGACCGAGAGGACATTCTTCGCCGTTGCGGGCGAGCCTACGGTACCCAGACTCGGACCGGCATTTCCGTTGGCGAAGATGAAGAGAAGCTCCTGATTGCCGGCAACCGAGCCACGAGCGTCGCGCGTCATAGAGTCGTAGAGCTGGGCGTCGGTATTGTAGCTACCCGACACATCGGCTCCCCAGGAGTTCGTGCTGATGCGGGCGCCACGCTGGTAGTAGTCGTCGACCATGGTCGCGTCGCCGGTGCCGACATCGAACCCCGGAGCAAAGATCCGCACGTTCGCCATGCGTCCGTAGGGGGAGACCCCGAGGCCGTAGTTGAATCCGCTGGTGTCCTCGAAGGCGGTGCCGGTCGAGGTGTTGTAGCCGCCGACGATCGATGCGTTGATGTGTCCGTGCCCGTCGGGACCCTCCGGGCCGGAGGCGCTCGAGCCCGGTGGCACCACGGCGAAGAGGATGCGGCTGGCGAGAGAATCGTCGCCGGTCACGTAGAACTCGTCCGTCTCGGGCGTAGCCGAGCCGTCGTCGACACCATCGTCGACCACGACGACGATCGGGTAGTCCGAGGCCTCCGTCGAGAAGTTATTGCCGGCCAGCCAGCCGAGATAGCCGGGACCCGAGGGGTCCTGCCTCGCGACATCGAGGTTGCCAGCCATGATCTGGTCTTGACGCTCGCCAAAGAGCCTGGGCCTGACGTAGGGCTCGACCCGGACGACGGATGCGAGCTGCGTGATCTCTTCGAGTCCTGTGCCCGCGACCGATACGCGCATGTTCACGTAGCGTCCTCGGACCGCTTCCTGGGGTCCGGCCAACAACGTATCCGCCAGCGAGAGGATGGCGTCGATGTCTTGCTTGACGTGCTCGTGGTTGAAGAGCTGTACGGTCACCTCGACCGGCGGCGCCATGGATTTGCGAACGTCGAGCGACCTGGCGAGCGCGTGATCCGGCAGGTAATCGGCGTAGTACTGGATCTCGGCCGACTGCGCGGCGCGCGCGCGCAGCGCGCCGGTGGTCTCTTCGCTCGGAGCCCAGACCAGGTACGCGTTCTGGGGAACGTATTGCACGATCCTGGCACCGGTTGCGGCGAGCGCCTCGAGATCCGCGTCCACCGGAGGAGCGGCGAACTGGATCAGCTTCAGGCGACGCGAATCGGGTTTGGCCAGGCTGGGCGCAGCGGTCGCGGAGAGCGTCTGGCGCGAGAGGCGGATCTCGTCGAAATCGTCGCGCACGACAACTCCCGACGACGTCAGCACGGCCGAGGCGGATCCGCTCGGAACGGCCATCACGACATACGCGCCGCGACGTGCGACTACGGACGCGCCGGCCTCCTCGAGTTCCGACACCACCTGTTCGTGCCGGGCATCGACCATGACCTTGGTCGTCAGTCCCTGCGCGATTGCAGAACCCGGTAGCAGCATCAGGGCCAGCACGGAAGCGACCATCGGCGCTGCAGCGATCGCGAACACCCGGCACAGCATCGATTGGCGTTCCGATCGGTCAGCGTTCATCGGGACTCCACGACACACCGTGGATGCTTCGCGCAACCTCTCCGACGCCAGCCAGCCCGATCGTCGAGACGGTGGCGAGCGAGACCATCGAAGACCGAACCCTTCTGTCGATCGAGTTCCGCATGAACAGGACTCCGCGCCAAGCTCCCTGGAAGGCGCTTCGAGGCTCCGGCTAGAATACCACCATCAGAGAAGCCCCTGGCGATCCCCGGAAGGGGCCTGAGCTGCCCCGGCGGGGCGTACTTGTCAGTTCCCTACATATCGGTGGTACCGAAAACGCTGCTTGAACCGCTTATCCGCCGATCGGCTCGTGAAGCCCTATCCCGGTGTCCAGGAGATGGTCAGTGGATTGACCGAACGGGGGGTGAAGCTGGGCA
>JASLOY010000327.1 GCA_030745255.1 Vicinamibacterales bacterium | reverse complement strand
GCACAAGGCGGCAAACCGGCAGGAAGTCTCTCTTACGAAACAGGCTCATTGGTCCGGATCTATTTGACAACGTACACTTCTGACGTAAATCGGGGGGCTAGGTCATGGATGTCCGCCGCCAGGAGCTCCTCGCGCGTGTAGCCCAACGCCTCGCACAGCGCGTCGTTGACGAACGTGAAACGCGCATCGGCGGTGATCAACGCCGCCGACGTTGCCGAACGCTCAATGGCCGTCTTGAAGAGGTCGGCCTCCTCCTGGAGCCGGGTGTTGAGCTCTGAAATGGTGATGGTGTCGCGCACGCTTTGCCAGTAGGCCGCAGCGTTGGATCGCGATTGAACGAGAAGAAACCAGAAAAACAGCGATACGACCATCGCCAGCGTGACCCTGTTGTCCGAGACCAGGGTGAGGGTCATGAGAGCGGTCGGCACTCCAAGGATGGTCAGATACCCGCGCGCCAAAGACAGGCGCGGCGCGAATTCGCCGGCGGCGCCGGCGGCGATCCCCGAACCGCCGATCAGGACCAGCCACATCGGCCACTCTTCGGGGAACAACCTGATGGTGATGAAGATGAGCGCGCTCCAGGAAATGGCTGTCAGGTAGATCCCGGTCGTCAGGACACGCCCCCATGCCTGCACAGCATCATCGCCAAGCTCCGTCCGGAGGGCATAGGCAGCCCAGAGACGCAACCCGAGGGCCGCCACCACGCCCACAGATACGGAAAGCGCCTGCGCTGGATAGTCTTGGAGGTAGCTGGTGCTCGCGAGCACCAGAGCCAGAAGGATTGCGACGCCAACCGCGCCCGACGTCGATCGTTTTGCAAGGTCGATCGTACGCAACTTGACGAGCTCGGCTTGTGTCGCCTTCGGTAGTGACTCGAGCCAGGCGCGCAGCCCGCCATCGGTGAAGGACGAACGGGCCGCTAGGTCACGGGACAGAAAACCTTCCATTGGCACGCGCCGATCTGATTGCGATGACGACGACGAACGAGCGGAGGCGGCTGTCGGCCTCCTCGACGCAGGAGATATCGACTGTCGCTGAGGAGAACGAAGACGCAGTATAACGGTGTGCGCGACTAAGGGCAATCTGTCATAAAGGGTTCAAACCTGACATATCGCTGCTCACATCAGCAGGGGGACTTCTCGAGATCGTCGCGTCTCGTTCTGATCACTTTGGCCGGAACCCCTGCGGCCACGCACCACGGCGGGATCTCCCCGCGAACCACCCCACCTGCCCCAATGATCGCATCGCGACCGACCCGAGCGCCATCGGAGACGACGACGTGGGCTCCAAGCCAGACGTTGTCGTCCACCTCGATCCCCTGGGCGACACGCCCCTGCTCGAGCACCGGCAGATCGGTTCGGTCGTGGAGATGGTCGCCACCAACTACGTAGGTGTAGGCAGCGACGAGTGTGCTCTTGCCGAGCCGGACGTGTCCGCCCGAAAAGATCTCGCAGTTGAAGCCGATGTTGGCCCGGTCATCGATCTCGATGTCGCCATTCTTGCAGCTCAGGATCGTATTTCGACCGATGAAGACACCGTTTCCAATTGAGATGCCACGGTTGTCGGCACCCTTGGCATCGAGACAGCAGTTGTCATCGATTACGACATCGTCACCGATGCAGATCTTGTGGGGATGGCGGAGCACAACGTTCTGCCCGAAGACGACGTTTCGTCCCACCCGTCCCAAAAGCCACGGATAGAGCTTTGACCGCAGGAACAACCCCAGCGCACCGGGGAGCCACGCGCACAGCGTCGTGACCGCCTCATATCGTATCAGCGGCCAGAGACCTGGTCGTCCCACGACGAGGGTGGCATAGCGCTGCACCTTCGTTTGACCCGGCGCGAACAACTCTTCTTGAATGACCGTGATCCGGCGGCCTGAGTCGCGTGAGGCTGTGCCGCCGGACGGAGGATTTGACTCGGCTGCCAAGGGATTGTGAGCGACTTTGGGACGCGACGAGTCAGTATAGCATGGCCGTGGTATCCTCTTTTGTTACTAGGAGATCTGGGCGACCCCCCTACGAAACATGATCGCGTCAGACGTCCAATTGGGTGAGGCTGTCGAGATCCGGCATCCCGACCTCGTCAACCTTTACGGCTGTGATATCGGCGACGGCACGAAGCTCGGCAGCTTCGTGGAGGTCCAGAAGGAGGTCCAGATCGGTCGTCGATGCAAGATCTCGTCACACACCTTCATCTGTTCCGGCGTCACGATAGAGGACGAGGTCTTCATCGGCCACGGCGTCATGTTCACCAACGACCTCTACCCGCGCGCCACGACCGCCGGTGGGCAGCCGCAGACCGAGCGTGACTGGGCACAGATTCCGACCCGCGTGCGGTCCGGCGCCTCGATTGGCAGTAACGCGACGATCCTGGCCGGCGTGACGATTGGCGAGCGGGCGCTGATTGGCGCCGGCGCCGTCGTGACCCGCGATGTGGCGCCACACGCCATCGTAACTGGTGTGCCGGCACGGGTCGTCGGCGACTCCCGGGACGAGGCGCGCGGTCACGCCACAGAGGATGGAGATTGACCGTGCACGGCATGCGATGGCCGGAGAGACTTGGCGGGGCTCGCCTCACTCGTCGTCTCTGACCGCAAGGACACCACCACTATGATCGGCATTGGCGTCATAGGCTACGGCTACTGGGGCCCAAACCTCGTCCGCAATTTCAGCGACGCAACCGGTTCTCGCGTCGTGGCGGTTAGCGACTTGGCTCGCGAGCGACTCGACCGCGTGTCCGGTCGATATCCCGACGTCCTGACCACGACCGAGGCCAGCGATCTGATCGACAACCCCGCAGTCGACGCGGTCGCGATCGCGACGCCGGTGTCCACCCATTTCGATCTCGGCATGCGCGCCCTTGAGGCGGGCAAGCATGTCTGGGTCGAGAAGCCACTGGCCGCGACCAGCGATGAGGCCCAGCGACTGCGCGACGAGGCGGCCGCACGCGGTTTGGTACTGATGGTGGACCACACCTTCGTATACACCGGCGCCGTACGGAAGATCGCCGACCTAGTGCAGACTGGGCAGTTGGGCGCACTCTACTACTATGATTCCGTCCGGGTGAATCTCGGACTCTTCCAATACGATGTCGACGTCATGTGGGATCTCGCCGTGCACGACCTGTCGATCATGGACTACGTGCTCGATGCGCGGCCCCGTGCCGTTTCGGCGATTGGCAGTGCGCATGTCCCGGGACGAACAGCCAACCTCGCCTACCTCACCTGTCTGTTCGACGACAGCCTGATCGCGCACTTCCATGTCAACTGGCTGGCGCCGGTGAAGGTGCGCCGGACGCTGATCGGCGGAGATCGGCAGATGATTGTCTACGACGATCTCGAGCCCAGTGAGAAGGTGCGAGTCTACGACAAGGGCATTACGGTAGACCCGGGGCCGGAGGGCCGATACGAAATGCTGGTGAGCTATCGCACCGGCGACATGTGGGCGCCCCAGCTCGAGACAACCGAGGCGCTGACGGTCGCTGCGCGTGACTTCATCGGGTCAATCGAGACCGGGGGCACTCCCGTAACCAACAGTGCCGTCGGGCTCCGTGTGGTTCGCATTCTGGAAGCGGCGACCCGCTCGATGAACAATCGTGGCGAGCTCGTCGATCTGGACCTCGCCAAGGTCGGCGCATGATCCCTATGGTCGACCTGCGGGCTCAATACACTTCGATAAAGGACGAGATCGATACGGCCGTTCTGGGCGTACTCGCCAGCGCCCGGTTCGCTCTCGGCCCGGAGGTGGCCGCGTTCGAAGAGGAGTTCGCCGCCTATTGCGGGACAGATCATGGGGTGGCGGTCAATTCGGGCACAAGCGCCCTGCATCTCGCACTGCTGGCCGCTGGGGTCGGACCTGGGGATGAGGTAATCACCGTTCCATTCACCTTTGTCGCCTCGGTCGCGGCGATCCGATACGCTGGAGCCACACCCGTATTCGTCGACATCGAACCGGAGGCCCGCACAATTGACGTCAAGCAGGTGGAGGCCGCCATCACCCCGCGCACGAAAGCAATCCTCCCGGTCCATCTCTACGGTCAGCCGGCAGACATGGACCCGCTGCTGACGCTGGCTCAACGCCACCGCCTGACGCTGATCGAGGACGCGGCGCAGGCACATGGCGCCAAGTACCGAGACCACCGGGTCGGTGGCCTCGGCGACCTGGGCTGTTTCAGCTTCTATCCGGGCAAGAACCTGGGCGCTTACGGGGAAGGAGGCATCGTCGTCACGAACGACGCAGATCACGCCCGCACGATCCGCTCACTCCGAAGCTGGGGTGAGGACCGCCGCTACCAGCACATCCGTCCCGGCTTCAACTACAGGATGGACGGCATTCAGGGCGCAATCCTGCGCGTCAAGCTGCGCCACCTGCCCGTGTGGAATGACGCCCGGCGCCGAATCGCCACGGCCTACGATCAGGCCTTGGCCGACACGGGCGTCACGACACCAACGGTGATGGCCTACGCCCATCATGTGTTTCACCTCTACGCGGTTCAGACGGCGCACCGGGATTTCCTGCACCAGGCGCTCGACGCGGAAGGCATCCAGTCCGGCTTGCACTACCCGGTGCCGGTGCATCTGCAACCGGCGCACGCGGACCTTGGAGGACAGAGGGGCGACCATCCCTGCGCCGAGACCGCGGCGGCCGAGACGCTCACCCTGCCGATCTATCCGGAACTTCCCGAGGAGGTGCCGTCTCGTGTGGCCGAGATCATCCGCCGGACGTTGCCTGGCTGATCTAGCGAGGCTCCGCCTCAGAGCACCCAGGTGCCGTCGGCTCCCGCCTCGCGCTGGGCTACCATTCTTCAATTCTTCAATGGCCCCGCTACGCGGGGGGGCTAGCAGCCCGTGGTGAAAGCCGCCGCTGCAGTCGACCGGCGCTACATCCCGGAACGACGGCGTTGAGCTTCTGGCT
>JASLOY010000326.1 GCA_030745255.1 Vicinamibacterales bacterium | reverse complement strand
CGAGGGCTCTATGCCATCAAGGACCGAGCATTCGACCTGGTGACCCAGCGGATGCGTGACGGCGATTCGGTCACCGAGCTGGAGGTCCAGGACGCAATGGCCGGCTGGTTCGAGCAGGAGGGCCTGATCAGCGACTCCCGCCCGGTGGTGGCGGCTCAAGAGAACGCAGGCGACCCACACTACCTGCCGACACGCGAGCGGCACCGGGTCATCGACCCCGGCGTGGTGCTACTGCTCGACTTGTGGGGCAAACTGCCTACACCGGGAGCGGTCTATGCCGACATTACGTGGATGGGATACACCGGGACCACCGTACCGACCCGGTATGCCAAGGCGTTCACCGTGATCCGAGAGGGACGTGACGCGGCGGTCTCGCTGGTCGGGCAGGCGGTGCGCGACCGTCGCGAGCTGCGCGGCTGGGAGGTCGACCGAGCAACGCGCGATCTGATTGCCGCGGCCGGGCTCGGGGACCATTTCATCCACCGAACAGGACATAGTCTGGGAGAAGAAGTACATGGCAACGGCGCGCATCTCGACGATTTCGAGACGCACGACGAGCGACGGCTGCTCCCGGGCACCGGCGTGACCGTCGAGCCCGGCGTATATTTCGAGGACTTCGGTCTCCGAACAGAAATCAACCTGCACATCGGGCAGGAATCGGCAACCGTCACGGGTCCCCTGCAGACGGAAATCAGGACGTTGAGGTAAGGTAGGGAGTGTGGAGGAGCAGGATGTCAACACGTAGGAACACGCTGTTTTCCGGGGTGCTGATTGCTGTCACCTCGATGGCCATCGGTCTCGTGATCGCCGCACGACTCGACCTTGTGTCGAGCTCGGCGGCACAGACCTTCAACACGTCGGCGCTGTCGGCCCTGCCGGAAATGAACAGCGCGCCAATCACAGGGCAGCTGGGCGTGAACACCTTCCGGGACATCGCGGAAGCGCAGAGCCCGATGGTGGTGAACATCCGCACCGAATCAAGACGAAACACAGCGGGACCGATCGAGTTCTTCGGTGGCGACGATCTGTTCCGACGATTCTTCGGTGACCCACCCGAACCCGGTCAACAGCCGCGTGCGGAACCAGCGGTCTCAGCCGGCACCGGGTTCGTAATCGACCAAGCTGGCTACATTCTCACCAACAACCACGTCGTTCAGGACGCCACCAAGATCGAGGTCTCCTTCTTGGGCGATGACGAAGAAACGTACGAGGCCCGGGTGGTCGGGCGTGACATGTTGACCGATAGCGCGTTGATCGAGCTGATCGAGCACCCAGACTACGAGCTGCCGGAAGCACTGTTCGGTGACTCGAGTCAGATGCGCGCCGGCGACTGGGTCATGGCGATCGGGAACCCGTTCAACCTCGGGCACACCGTCACCGTCGGGGTGGTCAGTGCGGTTGGCCGGCCTTTCACGCAGATCCGAGGCCGGTCCCAGCCGGTCATTCAGACCGACGCTGCGATCAACCCCGGCAACTCGGGCGGGCCGCTTCTGAACCTGCGTGGCGAGGTGATTGGAATCAACACCGCGATCGTGAGCGACCGGCCCAGCAACCTAGGTATCGGCTTCGCCGTGCCGATCAACACGGTACGAGACCTGCTGCCGCAGCTGCGTACCGGCAAGATCACGCGTGGGGTGATCGGCGTGTCAATTCTGCCGGTCACCAACGACGACTTCGAGGAACTGGGTCTCAGCGAGCGGATGGGCGCGATCGTGTCGGCGATCGAGCCAAACGGACCAGCCGACAATTCCACCCTCGAGCCGGGCGACGTGATCGTCAGCTTCGACGGCGAGCGGGTCGCGGACATCGAGGACCTGCAGCAGAAGGTGGTCGACACCCGACCTGGCTCGGTGGTCTCGTTGGGTGTCTACCGCGGCGGCGAACCGACGACCGTGGCGATCACGATCGGCGAGTTGGATCTCGAGGCCCAGGGACGACCGACCCAGGAGCCAATCGAAGATTTGAACAGCGGCTTCGGTATGGGCCTGGAGGACCTGACCGCCGAGACCGCGCGACAGCTCGATATCGAGCCTGGAACGGCGGGCGCCGTCGTGACGGGCCTGGTCCCCGGCGGTCCTGCGCAGAGTGGCGGCATGGCTCCGGGCGATGTGATCACCCAGGTCAACCGGGTGCCGGTTAGCAGCGCAGCCGAGGCGATTCGGGAACTGAACCAGGTGGAGGCCGGACGCCCCGCCTTCTTGATGATCGTCAGAAACGGCTCGCAGATCTTCCTCCGGGTTCGCAAGGAGTAGGAACCGGATCCATGTCGCTTCGCACGCTGATCGTCCAGCGGATCCGAAACCAGGGGCCGCTGACGACGGCGGCGTTCATGGACCTCGCGCTGTATCACCAGACCCTCGGCTACTACACCCGCGCGCGCCGCCGGACCGGGCGCGCGGGCGACTTCTACACCAGCGTCGACGTCGGGCCACAGTTCGGAGCACTGCTGGCTACCCAGCTCGACGAGATGCACCGCCTGCTCGCCGCAACCGGCTGCCCGGCGTTCGATCTGGTGGAAGTCGGCGCGGGCAACGGGCAGCTGGGGCGGGACCTGCTCAACGCGGCCGAATCGACCTACCCGGCGTTGTATGCGGCGACACGACTCACGCTGGTCGAGACGAGCACCGCCGCACGCGCAGCCCAGCCGGCCACCCTCGGACGCCACCGGGCTCGGCTCGCCGCCTCGTTGGAGGCGATACCCGACCAGGTGTGCGGCACGATCCTGGCAAACGAGCTGCTCGATGCGCTACCCACTCACGCGGTCACGATGACCTCTGAGGGTCTGCGGGAAATCTACATCGACCTCACCGGAGACCGCTTCGTGGAACGCCTCGGGCCGCTCTCGTGCCCGGAGCTCGCCGACTATCTCGCACGGCTCGACGTGGTCCTCACCCCCGGCTGGCGCGGTGAGGTGAACCTGGCGGCGGCCGACTGGGTGCGTATGGCCGCACGTCGGCTCCAGCGCGGCTTCCTGATGCTGATCGATTACGGACACACGGCGGACGAGCTGTATTCGGGACGTCACGACGGCAGCACGCTGACTACGTTCCACCGCCATCTCGTCGGCAGTGTCGGTGACGACCCGTTTCAACGCGGTGGCCCGGCATGGCTGGCTCAGCCGGGCGAGCAGGACATCACGAGCCACGTGGACCTGACGACGGTCCGGGCCGTGGCCGAAGAGGAGGGCCTCGACGTGCTCGGCCTGACCGACCAGAGCCATTTCTTGCTCGGACTGGGAGCCCTCAACGAAGCCGACTCCGGCACCGAACCCGGTGGCGTCGAAGCGGTCAAACACCGCCTGGCCCTGAAAACGCTGCTGGTTCCGGGCGGGCTCGGCAGCACCCACAAGGTGTTGCTGCTGGGCAAGCAAGTCGGCACACCGGCCTTGCGGGGCTGCTCATTCGAAGCACGAACGGTTGAGACTCGCGCCTGATCATGGCAGAAAGGATCGAGCGTGAGATCAAGTTGTGCTACGACAGCCCGGCCGCGGCGCGCCGGGCAATTGTCGCAGCCGGCGCGACGCCGTTACGGGCTCGCCGCCTGCAGAACGACTGCCTGCTCGACCGAGAGACGGACCCGCTCGGCGACCGCCAGTGCACCTTGCGCGTCCGCGTCGACGGCGACCGCACGCACCTCACGTTCAAAGGCAGGCCCGCGCTGGGCTCGACGAAGGAGCGGGAAGAGCTCGAAACCACCGTGGGCGACGGCGAGCTGCTGCTGAAGGTGCTCGAACGGCTGGGTTATCGGGTGTGGTTTAGGTACCAGAAATACCGCGAAGAATACCGCCATGGAGACCTGGTGATCGCGATCGACGAATCTCCCATAGGCACGTTTGTCGAGCTCGAGGGCAGCGAGAAAGATATTCTCGCCATGGCGACGACGCTCAATCGCCCTGCCTCGGACTTCATACTCGACTCATATCTCGCGCTCTTCCTCAAACGCCGCGGGGCGCGCGGGTCGACGGCGACCGATATGCTGTTCGACATACAGTGACCGCCCCACTGCCGTCCACGCTCGTGCTCGCTGCCGGATTAGGCACCCGGCTACGCCCGCTGACATTCTGCCGCGCGAAGGCGGCTGTACCGGTCGCCGGCACCCCGCTGATTCGCCGACATCTGGCCCAACTGGCCGCACAGGGCGTGCAGGATGTCGTGGTGAATCTGCATCACCGGCCGGAGACGATCGCGGCGCTGGTCGGCGACGGCGCCACGCTGGGCTGTCGTGTCCGCTACTCCTGGGAGCGCGTGCTGCTCGGGTCGGCAGGCGGGCCGCGACACGCCTTGCCGCTGCTCGACAACTGCTTCTTTCTCGTCAACGGCGACACGCTCTGCGACGTTGACCTAGCGGCCCTGCTCGACGCCCATCTCGCGCGACGGGCCCGCGTGACCCTGGTCGTGACATCGAACCCGGATCCGCGGCGGTACGGTGGCATCATCTCGGACGCGGACGGATGGGTGACCGGGTTCGCCCGGGCCGGCGACCCTCGCGACGTGGCACACTTCGTGGGGGTACAGATCGCCGACGCCTCGGTGTTCGAGCCCCTGACAGACGGCGTCCCGACCGCGTCGATCGGCGGACTCTATGACACGCTGCTGGCCCAACCGGAGCAAGTGGCGGTGCATCGGGTCGACCGTCGTTTTCACGACATCGGGACCCCTGCCGACTACTTGGGCACCACGCGGGCCGTCGGCGCCGACGAAGGGCATCCAAGCGTGTCGTTCGGTCTCCGGAGCGTCGCGCATCCGTCGGCGCGTCTCGAGCGATCGGTGCTCTGGGACGATGTGACCATCGAGGCCGGGTGTGAGGTGACCGACAGCATCATCACCGACGGTGTCCGTCTGGTCGAAGGAACCAAACTCGACCGGCAGGCAATTGTCCTGGCGGCGCCGTCACCGGAAGAAGCCACGGCACTGCCCGGGGCCACCCGCATCGGTGAGCTGCT
>JASLOY010000325.1 GCA_030745255.1 Vicinamibacterales bacterium | reverse complement strand
TTCGATGAGCACCCGCCCGTCGGATTGAGCCAGGGTCACGCCGCTCAGGAACGCGAGGGTCGGGGCGATGTCGGCCGGGGTGGCGTCCTGCAGGTACTGCCCCGGTTGGACGTCAGCGCCCAGGAGGATCACCGGCACCCGCTGGTCGTAGGCGTGCAGCGTGCCGTGGGTCGCGGCGTCCCGGCTCATGATCCAGTAGGGTCGGGGCACCATGATCAAGTCGCCGCTGCGGCCGGGGAAAAAGCTGAGTCGCGCGGCGCGAGCCACCGGTCCGTCTCCGATGAAGCGGCCGTCCAACTGGTCGCTGCGGAACACCTGCCAGATCCCGGGCGTTGCCAGGATCGTGTCGGTGACTGCTCGCAGGGCTTGTGGATTCGCCAGGACCCGGTCGTAGACCCCCGGGTTGAAGTACAAGCCGGTGTAGTTCCCGCGGGCGACGTAGGCCGCCTGGCCGAGCACGCGGGAGAGGGCGGCGTCGACGCGCCGGCCGATGTCGCTCGACTGCAGACGGCCCGCATCGAGGCCGCTCGACACCGCCGTCTCCGGAATCGGTGAGACACCATGGTCGGCCGACAGCGCGACAACATACCGGTCGGGACCCACTGCCTGGTCGAGTCGTTCGAGCAGCGACCCGATGGTGGCATCGAGTCCGATGAGCAGATCCTGCACCTCGTGACTCTGGGGCCCGAACTTGTGGCCCGCCTTGTCGAGCGCGGAGAAGCCGATGGCCAGGTAGTCGGTGCCCGGGCCCTGACCGAGCGACAGCTCGGCCACGGCCGTCTCGGCCAGTCGACCCAGGTAGACATCTGACAGCGGCGTCTTTTGCCAGCGGCGGAAGAATGCCGGGCTGGGACCGCTGCCGTCGTCGAGTGGATGGGGGAACGCCGGAGACCAGCCGTCACCCGGCCGCTCGAATGGGACGTCGTCGTCGAACAAATAGTCGGTAACCGGGCGCGCGCGTGTCCACGTGAGGTCGGCGTCGGCCTCGACCGGGTTCGCATCGATGAATCGTTGGACGAACGGGACGGGGTCGTCGGTGTAGGCGGTCGATGTTGCCCAGCTCCCACGATCGTCGAACCAGAGCGCGACATCGGCCGCCTGGCCGGTGAGCATCACGGTCGAGCGCGCCTTCAACGACAGGGCCACCACGCGGTTCGGGCCCGGTAGTTGCGCCCGGATCTCGTCTGGGAGCGTCGCTGCCTCCAGTCGGGCGGCGCTGATGCCGCCGTCGAGCGGTCTGCCGTATGACACGGTTGCGTGTTCCGCATCATCTGTGCAGGTTATCGGCGCAGCCGCGTCCCTGTCCCACCAGCCGTTGAGGATCATCCCGTGCTGCGCCGGATAGGCGCCGGTGGCGATGGTCGCGTGCCCGGCGCAGGTGACGGTGCCCAGATACGGATAGGCGGCTCGCCGGAACCAAGCTCCCTCGGACAGGAGCCGACTGAGGCCGGCGCTCCACTGGTGCTTGTACCGGTCGATGTAGTCCGACCGCATCTGGTCGATGACCAGCACGACGACGAGGGTTGGAGCCTCGGCGGCCGCCTCTCGCGGTGTGGTGGCCATTCCGACGAGCAGAAGGCCGAATGCCAGCCATCGCCTCATCAGGTTCTCCTTTTGACCGGGGCGCGTGGTCGGGGGGCCGGAACAGCCGGCCCCGCTACGGGCGGCGCACAATCGGCAGATAGCATACCGCAGCGATGCCGACGTTATACATGGCGCATGCGGTGCCATACCAGGCGGGTAGCGCTTCGGCCGGCAGCACTGCGGCACTGTGCAGCAGGTCGACGACCGCATGACCGCCAAACGCCGCTGCCAGCAATGTCAAAGCCATTCGCGGATCCTGGCTGACGGCCACCGCTGCCAACACGAGGAAGCCGACCCCCAGGGCTATGTCGAGGCCACTGCCGCTGGCGGAGGACTGGGCCAGGGCGAAACCGATGTAGACGCCGGCCGTGAGCACCAGCAGCAGGCCCGCAAATTGGGCGAGTCGCAGCTCGGCGATCAGACGCTGCGGCGAGTTGGTGTCGGCTTTCGTCGCATTCACCGACAGCCGGATCATGACGAGCGCCAGGGCGGCGCCGGCGACGAGCAACGCGCGCGCGGCTTCGGTCATTGCGAATGCTCAGCAGGAGTCAGAAGTCAGGAGTCAGAAGTCAGGAGTGTCTGGTGGGCTTCGCCACCTTCACCTTCGACGGCGTTTTGCCCTCTTGCCATAGTTATTGCTCGAGGGTGGTCATCGGCGTTGGGCGGTCGGCGGCAGCCGGGCCGTAGAAGATCGAGTTGAAGAGCAGCCTGAAGGTGCCCCAGGTCTGTCCCCGGTGCTGGACCCGGAACGTGTGCAGAATGACGCGGCCGCGGCCAACCGGCGCCTCGATGACGGCGGCGCTTCCACGGAGTCGGTCTTCTCCTGTGATCCAGCCGCTACGGAGTAGTGGCCGGTCCGGGTAGCGAACGGCCACAACCGGTGTCGCGCGGGTTCCCAGGTCGCGCGCGGTGGCATACGCGCCGTTGTTGACGAACATGACATCGGCATTGGTCGGCATCCCGAAACCGATCGGGTGCGTCGGATCGACTTCGACGCGCAGAATCGACCCGGGAGCGTAGAAGGTATCGCGCGGGGTGTCGCGGAGCGTGTTGACGAGTGGCACACCCAGATGCTCGATCGCGAAGGTCGCGGCATTGCCCAGGGTGATGATCGTGCCGCCGGAGTTGACGAAGTCTAGCAGATGCTGAACTCCGATGGCGCCGATCCCGCCACGATGTTCGGGCCGGACGTTGCGGCCCTGCAGGCCGCGAACGACGTCGGCTGACGTCATTTCGGCGAACACGAGCACGTCGAACCGCTCACCGAGCTCGCCGGCCCTGATGTCGGCGGCTCTGAGACGCGAAAAGGCGAACTCGTGCTGGTCGAGGACCCACCGGGTCCACCCGGTGTCCATGTTGCCGCCCCACGGTTCGTAGACCCCGAGTCTGGGCGTGTTGATTGGCAACAAGGGCCATCCGTCTTCCGGCGTCACCGCCTGGATCTGGAGGCGCAGGTCCGCGGCCAGCGTTTCGACGGTGGCGCGATCCACGGCGCTCACGAGAATGGCGCCGTGGGGTGCCACGGCGTCGCCGGTCGCCAGGTCGCCGTCGGTCCACTGCACATCGGCCCCGGCGTGCAGCAACCGGTTCATCGCTTGGAAGCTGGCGTTCATCGTGTGGGGGAGCACATAGGTCGAGCCTGCGCCGGTCACGCGGCCTTCAGGTGCGGTGACCGCCGATTCGACCCGGCGCAACGACGCCTCGAATGGCTCGTCGACGAGCAGGGTGTCCACACCCATCAACATGCCCAGTGACCACGCGGTCACGTCGTAGGGGCGGTCCATCGGCGCGTCGGCGAATGGCCACCGGATGTCGGGGTAGCGCTGGGGTTCGAGCAGGTCTTTGACCCAGCGTCCGAACGGCTGGGCCAGCAAGGCCACGTGGGTGCCGGCGGCGTAGGTCTGGCCGGCGGCGGTGAACGGCGCGTCGGCGACATGGACCTCAGCGGCTTCGGCTTGCAGCAGCGAGAGCAGCTTCGCCACGGCGCCTGGGTCGGGCTGCTCGCGCGGGATGATGAACGCAAAGGGACTGCCCTCGCTGAATCGGGCAATGGCGCGCCGGTTCATCGTGTAGAAGTTGCGCTTGAGCGGCGTCCGGTTGTTGGCGACCGCCTCGATCAGGCCGAAGACCGCGGTCAGGCTGTAGTCGACGACGTCGGCCGGGCTCCAGTCTCCGCCGAGCCAGGGCCGCGGGTAGTTCATCCGATACTGCACGTCGGTGGGCGGCGCCGCCACCGGCGGCGAGTCGCCCCGGGTCGGTCCGCGGTCGCCAGGGGAGTCGGCCCCGTTCCGCTGCTCCCGATCGACATGTTCCTGGCGTATCGTCGAGGCGAGCCCCGCGCTGGCCACTTCGGTCAACAGGGCGATCTGGTTGTGCCACCACGGATTGGTGTTGTTGGCGCCTTGCCAGAACGCGCTGTAGAGCTCACCCCAGATGACCCCGGTCTTGCCGGTCTCGTGCAGCTTGGCCGCCATGGCCTGCCCCAACATGTTGACCTCGCTCCACACCAGTGGGTCGACGTTCGGGTTGGGTGGGTTCTTGAACGGTGGCACGAAGATCCGGGCCAGGCTGCTGCCCATCTGGTGGGTGTCGAGATAGACCTCGGGGAGCCAGTCTCGATACAACACCTGGTTGAGATAGCGCGTTTCCACCTGGGTGAGCATGTAGCTGTCGCGGTTGTTGTCGTGACCGGCATACGGGTGATACAGCTCGGGCAGTGGAGAGCGCTCATAGGGCGTGCCGCGGTTCCGGTAGTGCCAATCGACCACCATCTGCTGGCCGTCGGGATTCTGGGAGGGGATGACCAGAATGACCACGTTGTCGAGCACGTGGCGGGTCCAGTTCGAGGTGTCGGTGGCCAGGAAGTGCACCAGCGTGTTCATCGCCTGGCTGGTGCCGATCTCGGTCGCATGTACGTTGGCGCCGATGAGGAGCACGGCCTTGCCGGTCTCGGCGATGGTGGCCGCGTCCCGCTCACTGGTGCGTCGGGGGTCGGCGAGGCGATGTTGCATGGCCTGATACCGCGGCAGATCGGCAATCGTCTCGGGCGCCGAGATCGTGAGCAGCAGATAGGGTTTGCCGTTGGTGGTCCGACCGAGCTCCTCCACCAGGACCCGGTCCGATTCTTCGCCGATGCGCACGAAGTATTCGACCATCCGGTCCCACCCGGCCAGCTCGCCCTCGGCACCCATCGGGAACCCGAAGAAGGCGGCCGGGGAAGGCAGGGCCGGCGTCTGGGCCGGCAGTGACTGACCCAGCAGCACCGCCAGCGCCAGCCCGGCGCCCAGGATCGACAGAATT
Organism: Vicinamibacterales bacterium; assembly: GCA_030745255.1. Lineage (GTDB taxonomy): Bacteria > Acidobacteriota > Vicinamibacteria > Vicinamibacterales > UBA8438 > NP936. Next base: position 80 of record JASLOY010000325.1, on the reverse strand, counting down.
GGGACACTTTCTGACTTCTGACTTCTGACTTCTGACTTCTTGAGAGTCTTCGTCATCGTCGTTGTCTAGAGATACTCCAA
>JASLOY010000324.1 GCA_030745255.1 Vicinamibacterales bacterium | reverse complement strand
CGGGATGTAGCACTGGTCGACTGCAGCGGCGACTTTCACCACGGGCTGGTAGCCTTCGGTCGTTTCACCTAAATGATCGGACTCCGGTGTGTCTGGCGACGAGCCCCTGTCTGTCCTATGATGGGATGCGAACGGGGAAGGTCCCGAACGCGGACCGGACGGTCGGGTCGGTCTCGCAGCGCGAGGGGAAGCAGGAGCTGTCCACGTGACACCAGACGCATCACCGTTCCGCCCGGGCGGCCAGTATTTCGGACCGCTGATCGGCGTGGTCATCGTGGCCATCGTGGCCGGCCTCGCCTCGTATTTCTACTTCAGTGGATCAGAGCCGGTCGAAGAGCCGCAGCCGGTCGTCGAAGCCCCGCCCCCGGCCCCACCTCCGGCACCGCCGCCGGTGGACGAACCGGTGGAGGAGTTCGTGTTGCCGACCCTCGACGACAGCGACTCGCTCGTGCGAGACCTCGTCGCGGCGCTGACCTCGCACCCGGCTTTCGCCGCCTGGTTGATTCCCGACGATCTGGTGAGGACTTTCGTCGTCGTCGTCGAAAACGCGGCCGACGGGAACAACCCGGCCGAGCATCTGCCCCCGTTGCGCCCCACGCAGCGTTTCCAGACGGCAGGTGATGGGCCGCAGCTGGCCATCGACCCGGCCAGTTATGCGCGCTACAACACCCACGCCGAGATCGTGGCCTCGATCAACCCGGTCGGCGCCGCCGAGCTCTATCGCAGGCTCACTCCGCTGATCACCGAAGCCTACGCCGAGCTGGGCCATCCAGACGGCGGGTTCGACGACACGCTGCAGCGGGCTCTGCGGAACCTTCTCGAGACACCCGTGCTGGAGCGGAGCGTCACCCTGGTGCCGCGCGCCAGCTTCTACGAGTTTGCCGATGACGAGCTCGAGGACTTGCTCCCGGTCCAGAAGCAGTTTCTGGGGATGGGCCCGCGCAACGTCCGCGCCGTGCAGGCCAGTCTTCTCGACATCGCGCGTGAGCTCGGCATCGACGCGAGCAGCCTACCGGTTCCTGAAGTGGTGCGATAGCTCGGGGCATGCCGAGTCAGTTGCGTCGCGAGGTCAGAGTCAGACGTCTCGACCCGGCCGCCACGGTGCCCGTCCGAGCCCACCCCGGTGACGCCGGTCTCGATCTCTGCGCCGCCGGTGACCACGCCATCCCACCGGGCGAGACGCGGCTGGTTGGCACCGGCCTGGCGATCGAGCTCCCCCCCGGCACCGAGGCGCAGGTGCGCCCTCGTAGCGGCCTCGCGCTGCAGTACAGCGTGACGGTGCTGAACACGCCAGGCACAGTCGACGAGGGCTATCGGGGCGAGGTCGGTGTCATTCTCATCAACCACGGCCGCTCGACATTCGAGGTCCGGTGTGGCATGAAGATCGCGCAGCTGGTCATCAAGCCGACGCTCGCTGTCAAAGTGGTCGCGGTCGACGCGCTCTCCGATACGTCTCGTGGCGACGGGGGTTTTGGGTCTACCGGCGCGTAACAGCCCGCGCCCCTTCCCGCGGCTGCACACAACGGCACACCTCTCCCCGCCCAACACGTCAGACTCCCGCTCGAACGCCCGCCACGGTTCGTGGCCGGTGATAAGGTGAACTGACGGCGCCACCTACGACCGACATGACCAGTGACACCAGACAGCCGGCACGAGACCGCACGCTCCGAGTGGCCTTGTGCCAGTCGAACCTCCCGGTCGGCGATCTTGCCGGCAACCTCGAGCGCATCCGAGATCTGACTGGCCAGGCCGTCGAACAGGGCGCCGACCTGACGGTGTTTCCGGAGCTGTCGGTCACCGGCTACCCGCCGGAAGATCTCTTACTCAACCCACGCTTCGCCCAAGCGGCAACGGACGCAGTAGCAGAGCTTGCCCGGTCGGTCACCGACACTGTGGTACTCGTGGGGCTTCCGGCATTGACCGAGGACCTGCACAATGCGGCGGCAGTGCTGGCCAACGGCACGGTGACCGCGACCTACCGGAAACACTTCCTACCCAACTACGCCGTCTTCGATGAACAGCGATATTTCGCTCGCGGCGACGATGCCCTGGTGATCGACCTGGCCGGCGTGCGGGTTGCGGTCACGATTTGCGAAGACCTCTGGTACCCGGGTGGACCCGGCCAGTGGGCGACCATCGCCGGCGGCGCGGAGCTCGTCGTCAACCTGTCCGGGTCGCCCTATCATCGGGGCAAGGGTATCGAGCGTGAACGGATGCTCGCGCAACGGGCAGCGGACTACTGTTGCTTCGTCGCCTTCTGCAACGCCGTGGGCGGACAGGACGAACTGGTGTTCGACGGGCACAGCCTGGTGATCGACCCGACCGGCGAGGTCGTGGCGCGCGGCGCGCAGTTCGAGGAGGACCTGCTCGTCGTCGACATCGATGCGGTCGGCGCCGCACGGCGCCGGCTCCATGACCCCCGATGGCGCCAGTCGATGGACACCGGGGACAGTCGGGTGCGCACGGTGTCGGTGACCCGTTCCTCGCGGCCAGACGCGATGATCGCGCCCAGCGCCACAGCGCCACGTCTGGAACCGGCCGCAGAGGTCTACCGCGCGCTGACCCTCGGCACCACAGACTACTTCCGCAAGAACGGGTTCAAACACGCGGTACTCGGACTCTCGGGAGGAATCGACTCGGCGCTCGCGCTCACGGTCGCCGTCGATGCGCTCGGTCCAGACGCGGTCACCGCGGTGTCGATGCCATCGCAGTACACCGCCGACATGAACCGAGAGGATGCCGGCGCACTGGCCGCCAACCTTGACGTCGAGTTGCTGGAGCTTCCAATCGGCGATCTGGCCGACGCCTACGACCGGGCGCTGGCCGCCCCGTTCGCCAACAGCAAGCCGAACGTCGCCGAGGAGAACCTGCAGGCGCGCATCCGAGGCAACCTGCTGATGGCCCTTTCGAACAAGTTCGGCTGGCTGGTGCTGACGACCGGCAACAAGAGCGAGATGAGCGTCGGTTACGCCACGTTGTATGGCGACATGGCCGGAGGGTTCGCCATCCTCAAGGATGTCCTGAAGACCTGGGTGTATCGATTGTCGCGCTGGCGGAATCGCGAAACCGAGTTAATACCGATCCGGATCATCGAGAAGCCTCCGACCGCCGAGCTGCGGGAGCACCAGCTCGACTCTGACAGCCTGCCGCCCTACGACACGCTCGACGCGATTCTCGAAGCTTACGTGGAAGACGACCGAAGCCCCGAGGAGATCGGGCACCTCGGTTTCGACCCGGGGCTCGTTGGTCGCGTCGTGACGATGGTCGACCGCGCCGAATACAAACGCCGCCAGGCGCCACCCGGCGTGCGCATCTCGGGTCGAGCCTTCGGACGTGATCGGAGACTCCCGATCACGAGCGGGTATCGGGCTCGCTGATCCCTACCCAAGATGACACCGGGCATCCTGGTCGCTGTATTCCAGATCCCGAAAAGACTCTTGTCCCCTTTGTCCCTGCCACGCACCGGGTCATAATGACCATCGTTTGGAACGTGCACGTTCCATCTGACCATTGGAGGCACTATGAAGTTCCTGAACTCCCGGTCCACGCGGTTCGTCGCCGCACTGGCGGTCGTGGCCGCCCTGGCGCTGCTCTCGCCGGTCTCGCTCGTCCGCGGGGCCGAAGATGACAACCTCCCGATGGCGAGTCCCGAAGAAGTCGGGATGTCCTCGGAACGGCTGCAACGCGTCAGCGCGCTGATGCAGCGCAACATCGACCAGAATCTGCTTGCCGGCACCGTGTCGCTGATCGCCAGGCACGGGAAGGTGGTGCATCTCGAGGCGCAGGGTTTCAGCGACAAGGAAGCCGGCGAGGCGATGGGCACCGACCACCTGTTCACGATCATGTCGATGACCAAGCCGATCGTGACGGTGGCGCTGATGACGCTCTTCGAGGAGGGCCACTTTCTGCTCGACGACCCGATCTCGAAGTGGCTGCCGGACTACGCCGACAAGACGGTGCGACTCACCGGCGGCGCCCGGACCGTGAGCGAGCCGGCGACCAGACCGGTCACGGTGCGCCATGTGCTCAGTCACACCTCCGGGTTGAGCATCCGTCCCCCCGGGCCGCCCCGTGGCGGGCAGGCACGGACGCGTCCGACCACCCTGGCCGAGGCGGTCGATGGCGCGGCCGACGTGCCGCTGGCGTTCCACCCCGGTGACGAGTGGCAATACGGCGCGTCGACCGACTACGTGGCGATTCTCGTGGAGAAGATTTCCGGGATGAGCCTCGACGACTTCCTGCGGGAGCGGATCTTCGAGCCGCTGGGAATGAACGACACGCACTACAACATTCCCGAGTCAAAGGTCGACCGGGTGGCGGCGGTCTACGGACCGAGCGGCCCGAACAATACTATCGAGCTCTTCCGCGCGCCCGCCTATCGTGAGCCGACCCGATACTTCAGCGGCCAAGCCGGGCTCAGCTCCACGGCGGCCGATTACTTTCGGTTCCACCAGATGATGCTGAACGGCGGCGAGCTGGACGGCGTGCGCATTCTCAGCCCGCGCACGATCAACCTGATGGTCAGCAACCACGTCGGCGACAAGCTGGTCTACGTGCGCGGACCGGGCTTCGGGTTCGGCCTTGGATACGGCATCGTGATGGACCCGGGCCAGGCGAACGATCAGCTCTCGCCGGGCAGCTTCCTGTGGGGCGGCGCCTGGGGCACGGTCGCCTGGGTCGACCCGGTGGAGGACATGCTGGGCGTGTTCATGACGCAGATCACGTCATACCGGCACCTGACCGTGCGACAGGACTTCTCGACGGTGGCGGCGCAGGCGATCATCGAGACCAATCGCCACAACCCACCGACGGTGATTGGGTATAAGTCGCGGTACTGACGACCCAAAGGAGTCAGGAGTCAGAAGGCAGAAGTCAGGAGGCAACCGCAGGGCTGGCGCCCGCTGTCAGAAGTGCTCGTAGGCCCTGTTCCATGCCAGCGACGGTGTTGAAGCCGGCGAAGCCGTCCGA
>JASLOY010000323.1 GCA_030745255.1 Vicinamibacterales bacterium | reverse complement strand
GCAGCGCCAGGAGGCCGCCGGCGCCGACGAGCATTGCCGACTCGAAGGCGAGGTCGGTCACGATGCGACGGCGCCTGAACCCCATCGCGCGCATGGTGGCGATCTCGGCGACCCGCTGATTCACCGACACGGTAAGCAGCGTGGTGATCAGCAGAAATCCGAAGAAGAGCGTGACCGTCGCCAACACCGTCGAGATCTGTCGGAAATAGGAGAAGCCGACTTGCTGGAACTGATCCACGAGCTCCTGATTACTGAAGGCGTGGAGCTCGGGCACTGCGTCTGCCACCGCCCTCGCCGCCACCTGCGGGCCGTACTGCGGCCGCGAGGCGATCAGCAGAAAGTCGGCCTCATCGGCGTCGACATCTCCACAGATCTGAGCGAGGTGATGCGGCGCAGCGGCGGCCGTGCGGTTTGATCCGGCGTCGAAAGGGAACTCGGCGACACCGACCACCTCGAACTCAACCGGCGGCAGTGCCGACCGCTCGTTCAGACAGTCCCCCCGGAGCATCAACGTGGTCCCGATCCCGATCGCCCCCGTGGCCCTCGTCAGCGAAACAGCGGCATCGAGTGTCTCGTCGGACAACACCGACCGGCTGACCACGACCGGCGGGAGCACCCCGTCCGCCTCATGCAGGTCCCGGCCCTCGACCAGCCGCCATCCGCTCTGGCGACCTGGCGAAGATCCGACAAGGGTCAGCGGCACACGCCGACCGGGCCACAACGCCCATCCATTCTCGATTCGGAGTGACGCGACCGTCTCGACCTCCGGCAAACTCGACAGCATCGTCACGACGTCGGAGGCACCGGTGATGCGGCCCCCCGCAATTGACAACCCCTCCCCGGTCGTCACCCGTACGTCGAAGCCGACGCGATCGAGCTGGTCCGCGAGCGATACGACCAGACCACGCGACAACAGCAACATGTTGAAGAGAAGCGCGCCAACCGCCGCCACGCCCAGCACCCCCAATACGGCGCGACCGGGTTGTCGCACGAGACTCCGCCAGGCAAACGCGATCGAGCTCATCGCCGGAACAATGTCAGCACGTCGCGGCGCAGCAGCAGCCAGGCCGACACGATGGCGGCGACCAGACCGAGGGGCACCGCATAGGCCACGGACCGCCAGATGACCGCCGGGGTGATGCGCACGAAGACGAGTGGCGTGTCGTAGCGCCACTGGAAGAACCGATTGAAGCCGTCTTGAGACAAGAGGGCCAGCACCACGCCGAAGACCACCCCGACGACCGCTATCAGCACCCCTTCGGCGAACACGTTGAGGATCACCCGCGACCTCGAGACGCCGAGCAGCCGCAGCACACCGGCCGTCTCGCGCCGTTCGTCGACCCGCATCACCATGAGGGCAAGCAGAAACATCGTGCTGCCCAGCAGGGTCACGATCGAGATCGCGAGATGAAACCGCTCGATTACCGCGAACGGCTCAGACGGCGAGACCGGCCGCACGGTCGGACGCACCTGCACCCCGGGCACGCGGCGATCCAGATCGTTCGCGAAGCTTGGCGCATCGGCTGAGTCGACCAGGGCTATGTTCAGCGACGTCACGGTCTCCGACGACAGGGGGTCGTCTGGGTCGGCGGTCAGTGCGATCAGATCGGGCAGGTGGAGTCGCGCTTCCAATCGCTGGCCGGTAATGCGAAATGGATCAGGCGTCGGCTCGTACGACCCGACGACGCGGAACGACCGTGCCTCGGCGCCGGTCTCCGTGGCAGAGATCCGAACAACGTCACCGACGGCGACCCCCGCCGCGGCGAGCAGCTGGCGGGAGATCAGCATGCCGGGCGGATCGAGCGTATTTGGCGCGAGGGTGGCGGTCTGCGCCGACAGGGCTACGCACTGCGCGAGCGCACATCCAACGAGGACGCCGACGGCCAGCCGGTTCGGACACCGATCCATCGAGCGCCGATTATAGCGCCGGGGCCGGATCTGCTGCGACGTGACCAAACTCGGTTGAAACCAAGAGGTGGGATACGCCAGAAGGGTGCGCAGACAGAAAGGGCCCGGACGCGGCCGCATCCGGACCCTCTCATACACGTTCAGACGTGGCGTCGACCTATTCGGGGGGCTCGGTTGGGTCTCGACCGTCAGTCGGCGCGCCGGTGCCGGACGACCCCATGAACAGCTTTCGGCCGTCCCTGAAGGTCAGGTCGCGGCCGTTGCCCTTGTCAGATCCGTCCTTCGCCTGATACCCGTCGACGATGATCTCCGTGCCAGGCAGCAACGAGTTCTTGGTGAAGCCACGACGCAACAGGGTGTTGGGGGTGCCTCCCTCGACCATCCAGCTGGTAACAGACCCGTCCTCGTTGGTCACGTCCAGGTGGACCCACGAGTGCGGGTTGATCCACTCCATTTTGGTCACGACACCTTCGAGGTGGATCGGCCGGTTCGCGTCGAACTCGGCCGAGAACGCATGATGCGCCTCTGCTACTGGCGCGGCGGCCAGCGCCACGACGGCTGCGGCCAAGACGACGGCTATCTTTCTTCGCATCGGTTTCGCCTCCTCGTTCCTCAATGTCACCGTAGACTGATTATCAACATTCCTCGCCGGTTCGTCAACCGGCCCAGCTCGTTCGTCCACTTCCGAGCCCCTCGGGCGTCCGCGGCACAGGCACTCTCGATGAGATCCGTCATACCGGATTTGCCCCGGGGGACCGACACCGCCGTGCGCTCGAGCGCAGCGGCGTCCGCCACCGGCCGGATCGTTACTGCGGCGGCACCGGAATGCTGTCACGCGAGGACCCGTGTCCGCTCGCCCGGTAGGACGGCGTCAGATCGGGGTCCTTGCGGAGGTGCCCATACATGAGCTCTTCGGCGAACTCCACGCACTTGTATTCGAGGAGCTGCGCGTTCTCCTCGATCCTGCGGTAGAGCGGCATCCGAATCGTCCAGGGACGGGTGAACGTCTCCGGATCGGTGATCGTCGCCTCGTACATGAGGTGATTCTCGCTGAGCGCCGTGTAGCGCTCCTCGACATGCATGTTGACGCTGTGGTGGTTGCCGGAGCTGTCGAGCCAGGTGTCGGGCACCTGTGCGGTCACGTCGATGACCAGCGTCTCACCCTCCCAGCGACCGATGTTGTGCCCCATCCAGGAATCGACCGGGGCCTCGAAGTCTGGCCGGTCCATGTAGACGATCCGGCTGGCGCTGGCAAACTCGTAGGCAAACAGCGCGTACTCCGGTGTCTGCACCAGCTGGAACGGATAGGGCATGTAGTTCGCCCGCGGAACACCTGGCATGTAGCACTTCACGGCCGGGTCGCGGTCGAGCCAAAACTCCAGGTTCTCCTGCTGCTTCGCCCGCGCCTCGGGCCGGTAGGGAATCTCCCCGCCTTCGACGATACCCAGTCCGCCGGAAATCGCACCGAGCGCCGCCATCTCGACGACCGGTCCGAACCGGGCCGCGTGCGGCTCGATGTCATGGTGAGCGCTTCCAAGCGCCTGCCATATTCCGTTCAGGTCGGGCTTGCCATCGGCGGTCCGTTCAGCCCGATAGCCCTGCTGCCCCTCGACTGGCTGCACGGCAAAGGAAAAGCCAATCGCCATCACTAGTGCGGTCACGCCGGCGATCATCGTGGTTCTGAGCCGATTTCCCATCTGCTGAGTCTCCTTCACGCAACGCGCGTGTCTGACTGGCGTGACCTTGCTCGAGCACGGCGCCCGACACACCACAACGTCACACATCTTCCCTACGAAAGCAATCCGATCAATCGCGCCCCGATCGTCACGCTGGTCCACAGCGCGATGGACGTCAGCGCCACCACCTTCGGCCACACCGGACCGAGCTGGCTTTCCTCCGTCGATGCCATCTTCCGACGAATTGTAACCGTCAGAATGACGCCAAGCAGCAACATCTCCATCTTCCACCAAAAAAACGGGCTGTAGTACTGCTTCAGCGCCGTCGACGACATCTGGGGAATCCCGGTCACGACGAGCACGACGAAACTGCCGAAGAGCCACGGCTCGGCGGCCCGCGCAACCTGCGGCAGGGGCGTCTCCTTCAAGCCTTGTCCGAGCAGTCGCAGATCGACCAGCAGCAAGGCGCCCACGAACACCGCCACCGACACCAGGTGAATACACTGGACGATCGGGGTCGGCCAGACGGACTCCAGAAAGAAGGCGCTGAACCGAAGCCCCCCCATCCACTCGAAAAACGGCTGCAACGACATAGATCTGCTACCCGAGCCCCAGATCGATCCACCACTGGGGAACCAAACCGCTGTAGGCGGTCATGCGCCCGGTCGTGATGACACCGACCCAGAATACCAACGACACGTAGCCGGCGAGCCGGGCCTTGAACGGCGCCACCGGATCGTGCTCCCACTCATCCACCGTTTTCTCGATGCTCAGATGGAAATACGCCGCGTTGGCAGCCACCACGACCAGCAACCCCATCTTGAGCCAGAACCAGAAGTTCGGATAGTAGCGCATCGGCTGGCTGTAGAGCATCAGGAAACCGGTGAAGGCGTTGACCGCCACGCCGGCGTACATCCAGGGAAACAGCCCGGACTTCACCTTTGACACCGGCACCCACTTGAGTGCCATCCCGGCCAGACGCATATCCCAGTAGCCGATTATCCCGGCGACGAGTCCCATGCTGACGACGTGCGCCGTCAGCAGATACACGTAGCCGTTCAACGACTCTCTCAACGAGATGCTGCTCGGCATCACGTCGACCCACTCGAACAGGGCCCGCAACATGCGCTACCACTCCCTCCGCGACGGTGTCGGTCGACGCATGCGGGTCACAGGGCGCTGCACCGTTCCGTTTCATGGTCTCCACGATCGATCTTAGGGCAGGTCTCGCACGGCGCGTCCGGGACCCCAGCCTGGATGTCATTCAAATTGTTCGAGTTCGGAAACAGGATGGAACGCTTGACCTCGGCCAGATTCCCCACCGGCTCGCGTGCCGGCGCCAGCGCGGTGGTTACAGTCGTCGTCGTGAACAAGAGCAACGCCAA
>JASLOY010000322.1 GCA_030745255.1 Vicinamibacterales bacterium | reverse complement strand
GCACGACTCCTACGGCGGCCTACGGGTCAACGGCCGACAACAGGTCGTTGACATGCAGGGCCAGGTCATTCCCGGTCTCTATGCGGGAGGCGAGGCCGTGGGAGGTTTCAACAAGCACGGCCTGGGCAAAGGTCACGTCCACGGCTACATCGCCGGCACGCATGCCGTCGACGAGCCGTCCAGCTAGTCCTCGCTCCGAATTGTTTGGTCGAACCTCAGCACCCCATCACCTCCCAGCCCCTGGCCAGGACCGCCAGCGGCGATCGCACAGCTGCCAACCCCATCCGGAGCTCGCGCGCTCCACAGCGTGGGCAGCACTCGTGCGCGCCTCCTAGCGGCGACCGTCTGGTTGCTTGCCCGGTCAACTGAGCGTGGAGCCGTCGGCGAGTTAAATACGATTTGGCGCCCCCAGCAGGACTGACACCTTCTGCCGTGGCCGGGTCGGTGCCGTCCAAGCGGCCCTCAGGTTCGACTCGGACTGACTCTCGCCCGGGTATAATCGGCTGACTCTCAGCTACTGATGTCCCTGCCGCCACTATAGAATCATCGCTCTGGACAGGAGCGCCCGACCCATGACAACCAGCCCGACTACACGCCATCGCACCGCACGGCTTTCACTGTGGTCACTGATGCTGGCGAGCCTCGCCACGCAGCCGCTGCACGCGCAGGACGACTGGCCCGCGTGGGGCCGCGACGCCGGCAACCAGCGCCACTCCCCGTTGACACAGATCGACACCAGCAACGTGTCCACTCTGGTGCCGGCCTGGCGCTACGAGATGACCCAGCCCGGCGTGCCGTCGCGGCCGGCCCAGTCGACTCCGCTCATGGTCGACGGCACCCTGTATCTCTCGTTCCCGTACTACCGAGTGGTGGCACTGGAGGCGGAGACCGGTGACGTGGTCTGGGACTACACGGCGCCCGGCGAGTGGGACTCACCGGAGCACCAGCTGCACTGGACGGGTGGGTCGATGCGAGGCCTCGCCTACTGGGAAGGCGACGACGTCACGTCCCCGCAGATCGTGTTCGGCACCGAAGAGGGCGAGCTGATCTCCCTCGACGCGGAGACCGGCATCCCCAACGGCCGGTTCGGGAACGATGGCTACGTCGACCTGAAGACCGACGACGTGATGAACGGGTTCCCGAACATGCACTACGGGATCGCGTCAGGCGTCGCCATCTACAAGCACCTGGTGTTCACCGGTGTCCACAACGCGGACGAGACTGGATCGAAGGGACCGGCGGGCGACGTGCGCGCGTGGAACCTGCGGACGGGCGAGCTGGTCTGGACGTTTCACACCGTGCCTCATCTTGGGGAGCCCGGCAACGAGACCTGGCTCGACGACTCCTGGCAGAACGTCAGCGGCGCCAACACCTGGACCTTCTTCACCGTCGACCAGGAGCGCGGCATTCTGTACATGCCGCTCGGGTCCGCCCACAACGATTTCTATGGCATCGACCGGCCCGGCGACAACCTCTTCTCGGATTCGATCGTGGCGGTCGATGCCCTGACCGGCGAGTTGAAGTGGCACTTCCAGGCCGTCCATCACGACCTGTGGGATCTGGACATGCCGGTGCCGCCGATCCTGTTCGACGTGGAGCGGGACGGCGAGACGATCCCGGCCGTTGGTGTCATGACGAAGTATCCGGTGCTGTTCATCTTCAACCGGGTCACGGGCGAGCCGCTCTATGACATCGAGGAACGGCCGGTTCCGCAGGGGAATCTGCCCGGGGAGTACTACTCGCCGACGCAGCCGTTCCCCGTGAAGCCGCCGCCGTTCGGGAGAATCCGTTTCACGATGGACGACATCGCGACGGTGACGCCGGAGCACACGGCCGCGTGCCGCGAGCGGTTGATGGCGTACGACGGGGGGCGAAACCGCGGCCCCTTCACGCCGCCGTCCGAGGAGGGCGCGCTCGTGTTTCCCTCGACCGGCGGCGGGACGGAGTTCACCGGCGGCACCTTCGATCCACGTCTGGGGTACTACATCATCAACTACGCGGACACCGGACACATCAGTACGCTCAGACGCGTAGAAGACGACCCCGATCGTCGAGGCTATGTGGGTCCTCCGGAGTCGCGCCGGCTCTACTGGCACATCGTCGACCGCCTGACCGTGGACGGGTGGCCCTGCTGGCAGCCGCCGTGGTCCAGCCTGGTCGCCGTGGACGTGAACACGGGCGAGATCGCCTGGAAGATCCCGTTCGGCACGGTCGAGGGTGCGCCTCCCGGGCTTCAGACCGGCGCCCCCAATTCTCAAAAGGGTGGCCCCACCTCTACCGCCGGGGGAGTGCTCTTCATCGGGGGGGCCAGCGACCGGCGGTTCCGCGCCTACGAGACGAAGACGGGGCGGGAGCTGTGGAGCGTCGAAACCGAGCAGATGATCAGCGGCGCTAATCCGATCACCTACATGGGAAAGGATGGAAAGCAGTATGTGGCCGTCGCCGCAGGTACCACGCTGCTGACCTACACGCTGCCGTGATGGGTCGCGACCTGCCGCGAGGGGGATGGTGTACCCGACGGGATTCGAGACCTGGGGGAGCGCCGACCTCAGGTGGGTGTTCCGGGCCGCGTGAGATGGCCTGGACTGCTGGTGACGCGTTCGCGCGGGTTACTCCGCACTTGGCAAGTGAGGGGCTGTTCGCGGCGGCTCAGCACTTGATAGCCGTCACCAAAGACCGGAGGAGCAGCCCATCGGGGATGCTGATCAACATCCCCGCCACACGTGGTCTCGAGACATTCACGCCCCTCCAGTCTGGTACCACGCTCGGTCCCTACTCCGTCGCTGCCAAGATCGGCGAAGGCGGTATGGGTGAGGTGTTTCGGGCCTGCGACGCGCAGATTGACCGACAGGATTGTTTCGTTAGGAGGAGCCATGGCAACTCGGAGTGACAAGACGGTGGTTGACGCCACCGCGAAATTGGGTAGGACCATCGCACAAGCGCTGCGTTCGTGGGCCAAGGAAGTCGGAGCAGACGAGATGGCTGGCGATGTGATGGATCGTGTCCGCGAGGGCTTCGACGTGGTTCGTGACCACGCAGCGGCGGGGAGGGATCGCACCAAGACCAGAAGGTCTGCGAAGAAGGCCAGGAGCCCCGCCAAGAAGGCAGCCAAGAAGGTAGCCAAGAAGACAGCCAAGAAGGTCCGGAGCGTCACCAAACGGAAGACGGCTCGCAAGACGGTGAAAAAGAAGACGGCTCGCAAGAAGGACTAGATTCAGACCCGCATCGCACTCAGCTCATTGCCCGGACCGCTGGCCAAAGTCTTCACCGTGCCACGTCCGCTGCACCGTGTGCGGGTTCAGACCGACCTGGACCCATTGGCCTCGTGAAATAAGAGAGACTTGGCTGCCAGGGGAGGATGACTCGAAACACGGCTGCACCGGTTTGTTCTGTCGCCCTCTGCGCGTTGATGCTTCCCGTCGCCGCATTTGCCCAGACAGACGGCACTGTTTCTATCCTGCCGTTCACCAACGTCACCGGGGAGCCGGGCGACGCCTGGATCGGTGCCGGAATCGCCGAGTCGCTGATCGTCGACCTGCAGGGAGCGCCCGGCTTGGAGGACGTGACGGGTGAGCAGATCGGCGCGCCGTGGGTCGTGAGCGGCGCCTATCAGCGGGTCGCCAATCAGATTCGGATCACCGCGCGGCTGGTCGAGGTCGCCAGCGGCGCCGTGATCCGCACGGCGACGGTCGACGGTGCGATGGATGATCTCTTCGACCTTCAGGATCGTCTGGCCGTGGACCTGGCGGGACGACCGGAGATTCCGGCGTCTCGGTTGGCCGCAACACGCCAGCCAGGCGCGGCGGCCTTCGCGCCACCGACTGGGACCAGTGGCGAAGACGGGATGCTAGCGATAATCGACGGCCCGCCACCACCTGTCGCTCCGGAGGTGATCAGCCGCGACGAGCGAGGCCGCACGACGATCCGCGCCATCAAGCTCGACGAGGGGCTCACCGTCGACGGCGTGCTCAACGAGGCGGTGTATGCGACGGTGCCGTCGTTTGGCGGGTTCATCCAGATGGAGCCCGCCGCCGGGGCGCCGGCGACCGAGCGCACCGAGGCGTGGGTGTTCTTCGACGACACGAATCTGTACGTTGTGGCGCGTTTGTGGGATGCGGCGCCTGAGTCCGAGTGGGTGGTCAACGAGATGCGCCGCGACAGCAACACCCTCTCGCAGAACGAGGGTGTCGGCATTCTCCTTGACACCTTCTACGACCGGCGGAACGGGAACTTCTTCACCATCAGCCCGATCGGCGGACGGGCCGACGGCCAGGTGAGCAACGAGCGCGGGTACAACCGCGACTGGAATCCGGTGTGGGGAGTCGAGACCGGGAGGTTCGCGGGCGGCTGGACGTTCGAGGCGGCGTTCCCGTTCAAGTCGATGCGTTATCGCCCGGGGCGGTCGCAGGTGTGGGGCCTGCAGCTGCGGCGCCGCGTGCGCCACAAGAACGAGACGTCGTTTCTGACCCCGCTGGACCCCGGGCTTGGCCAGACGGCCATCTTCCAGGTCTCGCGCTCAGCGACCCTGGTGGGGCTCGAGGCACCCGAAAGCGGGCGCCCGATTGAGATCAAACCCTACGCGATCGGCGACCTCAGCTCGGATGTGAACGCCTCGCCGGCCATCTCGAACCAGTTCGGCGGAAATGTCGGGCTCGACCTCAAGTACGGAGTCACCGACAACCTGACCGCCGATTTCACCCTCAACACCGACTTCGCGCAAGTCGAAGCCGACGAGCAGCAGGTCAACCTCACCCGCTTCAGCCTGTTCTTCCCCGAGAAACGGGAGTTCTTTCTCGAGAACCAGGGTACGTTCAGCTTCGGCGGCTCGGCCGGGCGGTCGGGCGATACCCCGGTCATGTTCCACAGCCGGCGGATCGGCCTGAACGTGGGGCGGGAGGTGCCGATCGTCGCTGGAGGGCGGCTGACGGGCCGCGTCGGCCGGTTCAGCCTCGGGCTGATCAACATCCAG
>JASLOY010000321.1 GCA_030745255.1 Vicinamibacterales bacterium | reverse complement strand
ACCCGGCGCCACGCTCGATCTGCGGGCGGTGACAGCGGCCAACCCGCGCGAGGCGGCCCAGGTCTATCCGGCCAACTACTGGTATTCGCTGGTCGAGGTCCCGCCCAAGAGCGAGTTCCCGGGAACCGGCGAGAACGGCAACGGCATCTCGCCCGGCATGCGGAACCAGGCGGCCTGGGTCGACGGCCTGAAGCAGGGGTGCCAGCTCTGCCATCAGCTTGGCAACCAGGCGACCCGCGAAGTTCTGAATCCCGCCGACTTCGACTCGACCGAGGCGGCCTGGGCCCATCGTGTCAAGGCGGGCCAGCGCGGTGCGCTGATGAACGGAGGCCTTCGCCGGTTCGGCGCGGACCGTGTCGTGGCGATGTATGCTGACTGGACCGACCGGATCATGGCCGGCGAGGTCCCGCCGGCGCCCCCGCGCCCGCAGGGGCGCGAGCGCGATGTCGTGCTGACGATGTGGGAATGGGGTGGCCCGACCGGCTACATCCACGACGAGGTGGCGTCCGACAAACGCAACCCACGTGTCAACGCCAACGGCCCGATCTACGGCGTGGAGTTCGCCAGCGACGGGCTCGTCTGGATCGATCCGACAACGAACGAGGCGCATCAGGTCACGATTCCAGTACGCGACACCCCCGGAGAAGGAGACTTCAGGTCGTATATCGACCAGGAAAATCTGGAGCCGTCGATCTACTGGGGTGACGAGCTCATCTGGAACAACCCGGGGAACCCGCACAACCCGATGATGGATAGCCAAGGGCGGGTCTGGATGACCCACCAGATTCGGGGACCGGGCAACCCGGCATGGTGCCAGGAGGGGTCGAGCAACCCGTACGCGCAGCACTACCCGCAGACCCGCGCGGCCCGTCACATCGCCTACTACGACCCCGCATCCGAAGAGGTCGAGCTCATCGACACATGCTTCAACACCCATCACCTGCAGTTCGGGTTCGAGGACAGCGAGCGGCTGTATCTCAGCTCGGTCTCGTCGGTTATCGGTTGGCTCGATGTCGACCTCTTCGAGCAGACCGGCGACGCGCAGGCAGCGCAGGGGTGGTGCCCGATCATCGTCGACACCAACGGCGACGGCCGGATCACGGAATGGGTCGGCCGGGGCGCCGCGGTCGACCCGACCAAGGACAAGGAGATGGGAGGCGGGTGGTATGGCATCGTGCCAGACCCGACCGAGGACCATGTCGTCTGGGCAGCCTCGGGTGGCGTGCCTGGGCAAATCGCGCGGCTCGATCTCGGCGCCAACCCGCCCGAGACCTGCATCGCCGAGTACTACCAGCCGCCGTTCGACAACTCGGATGCCCCGATTCAGGGCTACTCGCCCCGAGGCATCGACATCACGACCGACGGCATCGTCTGGACGGCGCTGTCTGGAAGCGGCCACATGGCGAGCTTCGACCGCAGCCTGTGCGGTGTATTGAATGGACCGACCGCAACGGGCCAGCACTGCCCCGAAGGGTGGTCGCTCTATGCGACTCCTGGACCCCAGATGAAGGGGGTCACCGACCACGGCAGCGCCGATTTCCACTATTACAGCTGGGTGGACCAGCACGACACGCTCGGGCTCGGCAACAACGTCCCGATCGCGACCGGCAGCACGTCGGATTCGCTGCTGGCGTTTCTGCCCGACGAGGAGGAATACGTCGTTCTGCGAGTGCCGTATCCGCTGGGGTTCTATTCGCGCGGAATGGACGGGCGTATCGACGACCCGAACGCCGGGTGGAAAGGTCGCGCCGTTTGGGCCGACTACGGCACCAACGCGGTCTGGCACAGTGAAGGCGGCAAGGGGACGCAGGGCAACCTGGTGAAGTTCCAGGTACGCCCCGACCCGCTGGCGCACTAGGGATGGCGCCAGGAGGCAGGAGACAGGAGGCAGGAGACGGGAGAAGCGGGAGGGCTTCGCCGGCTTGAGTTTCAGAAACGGCCGGCGCGCGCTTCACACACGGCATCAACTGACACGTCGGATTCGCGACGGTAGCGGCCCGGAAGGAGACGATCCCCTCCGGGCCGTTTTCTTGTCTCGCGCGCACAGCATGCTTGACGCTGCGATGAGATGACTGTTCCTGCTGGAGCCGATAGAGGGGCCCCTGAACGCGACGACCTGGCGCTCGTCCTCGTGGGTGGCGGCGCCCGTGCCGCCTATCAGGTCGGGTTCCTCCGGTCCCTCATCAGACTGCATCCGGGGCTATGGCTCCCCATCATCACCGGCACTTCCGCGGGTGCCATCAATGCCGCGTATCTGGCGGCTCACGCCGGTTCATTGACGGAGGCGGTCAGTGAGCTCAGCCAGCTCTGGCATGCCCAGCGAGTCGATCAGGTCTTTCGCGTCGACAACGTGTCGCTCCTCAGCCAACTCGCGCGATGGGGTTTCAGGCTCGTGTCTGGGGGCGGCGCGATCGCGCCGAACGTGCAGGGGTTGCTCGACACGGCGCCGCTCCGAGTGTTTCTGAACCGAACCCTGACCCCGTCACGCACGGGGGAAATCAGCGGAATCGCCGAGAACATCGCGGCCGGCCGGCTCCGGGCACTGGCCATAACCACCAGCAGTTACAGCACGGGCCAATCCGTAATCTGGGTGCAGGGCAGCGATATCCAGGGCTGGGAGCGGCCGAACCGCCGGAGTCGGAAAACCGCCATCACGGTCGACCACGTCATGGCTTCATCGGCCCTCCCGCTGTTCTTCCCAGCCATCCGGTTGGACGACGGGTGGTACGGGGACGGCGGCATTCGGATGATGACCCCCTGCTCGCCTGCCATTCATCTGGGAGCGCGACGCATCATCGCCGTCTCGAACCGCTGTCGGAGCAGCATGGAGGATGCCGACCGGCCGTTGATCCAGGGCTATCCCCCTCCCGCGCAGATCGCCGGCCAGCTCGTCCAGGCGATGTTTCTCGATGACCTCGACCGGGATTGGCTGAACCTGGAGCGTCTGAACCGGCTACTCGAAACGCTGCCACCGGAGAAACGGCAGGGCCTCCGGCCGGTCGAGCTCGTCGTCATCCGTCCGTCGCAGGACCTCGGCAGACTGTCGCGCCAGTTCGAGCCCCAGTTGCCAAAGCTCTTCCGTCACTTGACCCGGGGCCTCGGCTCGCGCGAGACGGCGAGCCCCGACCTGGTCAGTCTGCTCATGTTCCAACCGGACTACATCGCGCGTCTGATGGAAATCGGCGAGGCGGATGCCGACGCCGCCGCAGACCGGATCGCCGCACTCCTGGATGCCGACGCCGCCGATCCGTGAGCCACCCTCCGACCGATCGTGGACCGCAACATGCGGGCATGAGCGGCGCTACAGGAGGTTGAAGAAGATCTCCAATCTGACGAAGACCGCGACCGGCTCGCCCTGGCGCATCCCCGGGCGAAAGAGAAACTGACTCGCAGCCTTGATCGCCTCTTCGTCTAGACCGAACACCTGGTCGAGCGACTTGGACACCGTGATGTTCGCCACCGTCCCGTCAGCCAGCACCACGGCGTCCAGCACGACCTCTCCTTCGATTCTGGCTCGCGTCGCAGCAGGGGTGTACTTGGGCAGAACCCGTCGAATCAGCTGAGGACTCGAGACCCCGTTGCCTATTTGATAGGCGCCGCCACCAGTCCCTCCACCGCGCCCTGGACCGAGGCCGTCTCCCTGGCCCGGTCCGATGCCACCGCCGGCTCCCTCGCCTGCGCCGCCACCGGTTCCGCTTCCCTGCGAGTCGAGCGACCGCGCCATCAAACCTTGCATCACCCCGCCACGGGTCCGCTGGGCCGCCGCCATCGGCACTGCCGACAGCCGAATCTTCTGTGCCTCGAGCGGACGCTCCTCCGGCTCGGGCTCCACCTCGGCCGGCGCTTCCGCCTCTTCCGGCACCTCGATCGGCACGCTCACGGCGTCGTCGCCGGCCACTTCGACCTCGCGAGGCATCTCGAGCGATTCGTTCCCCCCACCCCCGCCACCGCCGCCTGGCCCCTCCTGGGGAATCCACACGATGTCATAGACGACGCGATCGGGCTCGACCGCGGTCTCGATCAGCGGCGCGTTGCGGACCAGCACGAAGATCAGCGCGATCCCGAGCGCGTGACTGGCAAACGAGGCGCCCAGGGCGCCGCGAATCCGCTCGCGCTGCACTCCGAGGAATGGCACGTGCTCCGACCCGCCGCCCTCGGTGACGAGAGACAGCCAGTCGGCGTCGCGAGCGGACGCGCCTTGCCGTACTAGAGCCCTGCCGGGCCGTGAGCCACTCGCACGATCGGCGCCGAGCTGCCGACGCTTGGCGTTGCGACGCGCTCTGGCACGCCGCTCTGGCGGCGTGTAGGGTGTCACGCCGTCCCTGAACGGTATGTGACCGAGTTCTAGGCCGTCGCTCACGGGATGCTCTCCCTCGCGCGGGTCTTAGCGTAGCGTAAACGTCATCTCTACGGTGACCAACACCGGCACCGGCTCACCCTGACGCATGCCCGGTTCGAACCGCCACTGCCGAAGGGCGCGCTGCGCCTGCCGATCGAGGCCATAACGTGTGTCGAGCGACTCCACCACATTGACGTCCGTGCAGCTGCCGTCGATCTGGACGATACAGGTCATGACGACCCCGCCCTGAATCTTCGCCTCCATGGCGGCCCGCGTGTATCTTGGCTTCGTCTCCTCCGACAGGCGCGGTGAGCTAACCTCACCGCCGATCTCCGCGACCTGACCAGATGGGCTCGAAACAAGCAGCCAGGCACTCATGCCGACGACACCGACGACCGACGTCGAGACGGCCATCCTGGCCGATCGTGACCTCATCAGACGAGCAATCGCGCTTCGCCTGGCCTTTCGCATGGCAGCCTTCACGTCCCGGACGTCGCCGAACCGGGCATGCGCGTCACGCTCAGCCTCAGCGCGTGACAGCCCTTCACGCAGATTCCGATCGACCCGCATGCCGATGTGAAAACGCACCTCATCATCGAGGTCACGCTCGACCCGAGCGCGGCGATACCAGGCAATCAATCG
>JASLOY010000320.1:252-4983 GCA_030745255.1 Vicinamibacterales bacterium | reverse complement strand
GTGAAGCAGTGCTACTATCCGATGCTGGGGTTCGGGAGCTTCGAATCAGCGTCGCGATTCTGTGCGGCGTTCGATGAACTGCGGCAGTACTTCCGCGTCCGCCGTCGGGGAGAGAGCCACGTGTCGTTGGCGGCGCAGCGACGATTCTTCCTCGCTCGCTGGCGTTCGCTGATCGCGGAGCTCGCTGCGGTGTAAGGCAGGCGACAACGGGAACCCTTTTCGTCGGCGCCATCGGTGACCTGAAATCTGACAGAGCCCCAGATCGGAGCCCCATCGGACCCCGAGCCCTGAGATCTGACAGAGCCATGGATTTCTACTCAAAGTGACCTGGCGACGGCGAGACCGAATCGCTGCGCTCAGATCGCCGGGCCGTCGTTCGACGGCCCGTGCCCTCGTGACCACGGCGGCGGACGCTTCCATCGAGCCGCCTGGTTGTACCGCTGGTTGGTGGACCTCGCTCGTGCGAGTGCTGTCTCGAGCTGGGCGGGGGTGGGTTGCAGCTCGGGGCGGTGCGAGATGCAGTCGGAGGGACAGACCTGTGCACAGAGGTCGCAATCGATGCACATGGCGACTTCTATCGAGTAGGTCACCTTCTGTTTGAAGACACCGGCTGCGGCCTGCGTCGGACAAGTATCGCGGCACCACCCACAGGCGATGCACTGGTCCGAATCGATCACGTAAGCCATGTCGCTCTCAGCCCCATGCCGCAGGAGGTCAGCGGCTCAATCGTTCGCCGCGGCGTAAGCCCTATACGACACACCGCCCTCGGGGGAGCGATGCCAGGCCCGGGGTCATCCCGCGCGACCCCCGCCGCAGGTTACGTTGATCCGGACGGGCGGTTCGCACAGCGCCAGCGTCGCGATGCTTACGATGCAGCCAATGCAACTCCCGATTGGCCGGTGCGATGCGATTGCTCGCCCCTGGCGGGCGAGCCTCTGACCGATGTACATCGAGTACTCGTGACCGATGGATTCAGATCCAAGCGGTTCCGGCATGGCGGGAAGTGTCGGTGGCCCGGTCCATCAGGCCGCGCCGGACTCGGACTGGATGGCGCCCCCCATTCGCCGGAGCAGGCGGGGGTGTACGCGGCTAGGTGTCGGTGAAGTTCGGCCGGCGGCGCTCGGAGAAGGCGAGCGGGCCCTCGATCGAGTCCTGCATGCCGCCGAGGTTCTGCTCGAGCGAGCTGCCGAAGGCCTGGCCCTGCAAGGGGTCCATGTAGTAGCCGCGGTAGAGCGCTTCCTTCATGTTTCGCACCGCACGCGGCGCCATGTCGCACGCTCGACGGGCATAGTCCATGGCCGTCTCCATCAGCTGGTCGAGCGGCGTGACGCGCTGCGCCCAGCCCAGCTCATAGCAGCGCTGCCCGTCGTACTGAGTGTCGCCCCACAGGATCAGTTCGAGTGCCGACCCCATCCCGATCTGGCGCGTGATCGGCGCCATCCACCCGGCCCCGCCCATATTCCAGCGCGTCTCCGCGATGCCGACGCGAGCCTCCTCGGCGATGACACGGATGTCGCACTGCATCGCGATCATGAAGCCGCCAGCGATCGCGTAACCGTTGATGGCGGCGATCGTCGGCTTCCAGAGACCGAGGCCCTCCGAGAGCGGTGAGAGGCCCCCGGCTCCGCTACCTCGTTGCGGTGGCCTTGCCGGACCACCGGCCTGCGCTGCGCGCTGACGCGTTTGGGCCGTCTCGATCAGGTCCGCCCCGGCACAGAATCCCCGGCCCGCGCCGGTGAGGATCGCGACGCGGGCGTCCGGGTCGTCGCGGAAGTCGACAAAGGCCTCGCGAAGCGCGCCGCCCATGTTCCCGCCGAGCGAGTTCATGCGGTGTGGACGGTTCATCGTGATCACGTGGATCTTGCCGTCCTCGTGTTTGTCGACGAGCACCTCCGGCCCGAAGGTCTCCTGCGGCGTGTCCTGGTCATGCTTCGCGGGGTCGAACTGTTCGTATTCCGGCATACTCGGCACTCCAGCGTGCTGCTCCCGCGCGGTCGTCGCGGGCCCTGGCTAATCGCGTCTTGACCTCCGGCGCATCATATGCGGGCTCTGACGTCATGTGCGCACACTCCGACGTCAAAGGCGTGTTGAGACCGGCAACGGACGGCCGTGTATGCCGCAGACCCGTGAGCGCTGGGCGCCGAGTACTGGTGACCGCTGGATTCTAGTCCAATCGGTCGTGACGCACCGACGGCGCTAGAGTTCGCTGAACTCCTTGATCAGCCACCGCACTCGCTCCTCGCTCGGTACGGGAGCACTGACCTCGCGCTCGGACGAGCCCCCGTACATACCGGCAGACCCTCGCGCGCCCAGGCCGAAACTGATCCTGCTCGCGTAGTCGAAGTGCGAGCGCGCGAAGGTGGGCAGATCATCGTAGGTGCAGGCGTTCGCCATCTCGAGTGCGACCTCAAAGTTGACCGCTTCCAGCATCTTGTCCCACTGACCCTTCACCGAGAGTTCGTGGAGCTGCATGCCGAGCGACTCCAGGCCGTGCGCGCGGAACACGCCGTGGTAGGTCCGCGTTGAGCCGTAGAACGAGATCGGCCGGCGCAGTGCGTCGATCGCCTGCTCTACCTCGCTCTCGGTCTCGCCGAAGGCGTTGAACCCACCGACCGATATCTCGAGCTCGTCAGCCGAACGGCCGGCTCGCCGGGCGCCCTTCTCGACGGCGGGGAGCACGGTCTCGCGCATGTACTTCTCGGTCATGAATCCATGGGGCCGTAGCCCATCCGCGCAGAAGCCGGCGGCTTCGGACATTCGAGGTCCGACGCTGGCCAACGAGATCTTTGGCATCGGATAGTCGATCGGACCCGGGTTGAAGGCGGGTGTCATCAGCGTGTACGTGTAGTGGTCGGTCACGTAGTCGGGCTTCTCGCCGTCCTGCCACGACCGCCACACGGCGCGCATCATGCCGACGTAGTCTTCCATTCGCTTCGCCGGACTGGTCCAGGTGCCGCCAAAGCGGCGCACGTTGTGGCCTTTGACCTGCGAGCCGAGCCCGATATTGATCCGGCCCTTGCTGAACTCCTGGAGGTCCCAGACTGTCTGCGCCATGATCATTGGTGTGCGTGGAAAAGCGATCGTGACGCCGGTGCAGAGTTCCAGCCGCTCGCTGTGCTCGGCCGCCAGCGTCAGAGCGAGGACCGAGTTGTGCTTGAGTTCGCCGGTCGTAATCGCGTCGAAGCCGGCTTCCTCGGCTCTCCGTACACGGTCCGCGATGTTGCTAAGCCAGGTCTCGCCGTAGCCCGTTTCCACCTTCATCGGTAGGCTCCCTCAACTGCATCTGTATCGACATGCCAGCGACTTCGATCCGCAGTCGGACCTATCGCCCCGGTCTCGACCGCCACGGCCGTCGCGCCGGGCGCGTGCTGCGCTGACCGTACCAGTTCAGGCTGTACTCAGCAGCCGTACGTAGTCAGCGAGTCATCAGACGAGCTCACGGAATCGATAGTTCGTTCACGATGGGCCGGGGGCCAGAAACCCCTGAGCTAGCCCGGTTCGGTTCTGTCAGATCTCAGGGCTCGGGGTCCAATACGGCTCCGGTTGGTCTTCCCGACGCCTGTTCTCAAACTCGACGTGGCATGGTGTCTCGCCCCGCCGAGTGAACCGCCCCGGGAATGTTGGAGGCTCCAACCCTTGAGAGGATGGAGCGATGACACGACGAGGCAGATATCCAACAGAGGTACGGGAGCGAGCGGTGCGGCTGGTGCTGGAGCATCAGCACGACTACCGCTCGCAGTGGGCGGCGATCAGCTCGATCGCCGCGAAGTCGGGGATGACGGCGGAGACGCTGCGGAAGTGGGTGCGCCGAGCTGAGGTCGACGGCGGGGCACGGCCGGGGCTCACCAGCACAGAGCGTGAGCGGCTACAGGAGCTCGAGCGCGAGAACCGCGAGCTGCGCCGCGCAAACGAGATTCTCAAGGCCGCCTCGGCTTTTTTCGCGCGGGAGCTCGACCCGCGACTGCCGAGATGACCGGCTACATCGAGGCGCACCGCGCCCGTTTCGGGGTCGAGCCGATCTGCAGGGTGCTGCAGGTCGCCCCGTCCACCTACTATGACGCTCGCAGGAGGCGACCATCGGCGCGCCACTTGCGCGACGAGACGTTGAAGCCCTTGCTTGCGCGTGTTCACGCCCAGCATTTCGGCGTCTACGGCGTGCGCAAGCTCTGGCACCAGCTGCGGCGCGAGGAAACAGCAGTCGCCCGTTGCACGGTGGCGCGGCTGATGCGTGACCTGGGGCTTAGGGGCATCGTTCGGGGCCGCCGGCAGCGCACGACCATACCAGACGAGACGGCGCCGCGGCCGGCCGACCTGGTGAAGCGCGACTTCCACCCTCCAGCCCCGAACCGGCTCTGGGTCGCCGACCTCACCTACGTGCGCACCTGGTCGGGCTTCGCCTACGCCGCCTTCATCATCGACGCCTTCTCGCGCTACATCGTCGGCTGGCAGGCGTCGCGCTCGCTGCGCACCGACCTCGCGCTCGACGCCCTGGAGCACGCGTTGTGGGCGCGGGAGGGACCGCTCGACGAACTCGTCCACCACTCAGATCGCGGAGTGCAGTACCTCTCGATCCGCTACACCGAGCGGCTGGCGGAGGCCGGCGCAGTGACCTCGGTCGGCAGCCGCGGCGACTCCTACGACAACGCGCTGGCGGAGTCGGTGATCGGGCTCTACAAGGCGGAGCTGGTACGCCGCCTGGGACCCTGGCACGGGCTCGACGACCTTGAGCTG
>JASLOY010000320.1:0-242 GCA_030745255.1 Vicinamibacterales bacterium | reverse complement strand
GGCGCCATCGGCTACGTGCCGCCCGCCGAGTACGAGGCCAGTCTCCACCGTGAGACCGTCCCGGCGGAGGCCGGGACTCAATGAACCAAGCCTCCATCAAACCCGGGGCGGTTCAGGGCGATAGCCAGAGCCCGGGCGAGCACAGCCGGGAACGCCCCGTTGGCTCAGTGATTGGTGGGGCCCGTGCCATGCACTATGTCTCGTAGCTGATCTGATCTCGCTACACGGATCGTCGGGGGACA